>JBFKKS010000246.1:0-3749 GCA_041630955.1 Nevskiales bacterium | reverse complement strand
CATGACCTCGACATCGCATTGGATGGTCATGCCGATGACATACTGATTCTCACGCTTGTCAGCCACAGCCCCTTACGCGATAGCCTGCCACTGATTGGCGGCCTGGGCGTACAAGCCCAGTACCGAGCCGAGATCCTGGGGGCGAATCACCAGCCCATGCTGAGCATTTACGGGCAGGAGGGAGCACTGACCTTTAATGAACTGTGTGATGATATCGGCGATGAGATTGCAGACAAGCTGAGCGCTGCCATCATCCGTCAGCGTCTTATCCAAGCCAAATAATTCAACAAAAAAAACGGCACCCTAGGGTGCCGTCTTATCAAGCAAAACCGCGACTATTCAGCCGCCTGTTCTACTTGGCTTTCGCCCGACTCAGCTTCAGGTGCCACCGGTTCGGCTACCGCCTCTTCCTTCGGCGCGGTGTCCATATCCATCAGGAGGTCGCGGCCGCGCTGGCGACGACGCTGATCGTGATAGGACAGTCCCGTACCCGCCGGAATCAGGCGACCAACGATGACGTTTTCCTTAAGGCCTCGCAGGGGATCACGCGCACCGCGCACCGAAGCCTCGGTGAGTACACGTGTGGTTTCCTGGAACGAAGCCGCAGAGATGAACGATTCGGTAGACAGGGAAGCCTTGGTAATACCCAGCAACAGGCGCTCGTACTTGGCCTCTTGCATGGCTTCTGCGGCAACCCGCTTGTTCTCAATCTTGAGACGTTGCAGTTCAACCTGCTCACCCTGCAATAGCTTGGTCTCGCCAGCATCGGTCACTTCAACCTTGCGCAGCATCTGGCGAATGATCACTTCAATATGCTTATCGTTGATCTTCACACCCTGCAGGCGGTAAACATCCTGGATTTCCTTAACCAGGTAGTTCGCCAGTGCCGAAACACCCCGCAGACGCAGAATGTCATGCGGACTTGGCTCACCATCACAGATCACCTCGCCGCGTTCAACATGCTCACCTTCGAATACGTTGATCTGACGCCACTTTGGAATCAGCAAGCTGGATTCCTCGCCATCCGCACCAATGATACGAATGCGGTCCTTGCCCTTGGTGCCTTCACCGAATCGGATGGTGCCAGAAGCCTCGGCCAGAATCGCCGGCTCCTTTGGTTTACGTGCTTCGAAAAGGTCAGCAACACGCGGCAGACCACCGGTAATATCACGCGTCTTGGTGGATTCCTGTGGAATACGTGCAACGACGTCACCCACACCCACTTCCTGACCGTCTTCGACGGTTACCACTGCCTTCGGCGGCAGGGTGTAGGTCGCAGGAATGTCGGTACCCGGGAACTTCAGTGCACGACCACGGCCATCAACCAGTTTGATGATTGGACGCAGATCCTTGCCGGCTCCACCACGCTGCTTGAGATCCGTGATCTCAAGAGTCGAAACGCCGGTGATTTCGTCAGTGACACGGTTAACCGACGTGCCTTCTACAAAATCGACAAACTTAACTTTACCCGCCACTTCCGAGATGATCGGGTGAGTATGCGGGTCCCACTTGGCTACAGATTGGCCGGCTTCAACCACATCACCGTCAGCGACCTGAATCGATGCACCGTAAGGAATCTTGTAACGCTCACGTTCACGGCCGTGTTCGTCAATTACGCCAACTTCGCCGGAGCGGGAAACCGCCACCAGATGGCCGGCCTGGTGCTTAACGGTCTTGACGTTATGCAGCTTGGCAGTACCACTGGACTTAACTTCCACACCATCGGCAGCTGCCGCACGCGAAGCCGCACCACCCACGTGGAAGGTACGCATGGTCAACTGGGTACCCGGCTCACCAATGGACTGGGCAGCAATCACGCCGACCGATTCACCGATATTCACCACATGCCCACGAGCCAGATCCCGACCGTAACACTGTGCACAGACACCATGTGTCGCTTCACAGGTGATGGCTGAACGCACAACCACTTCATCAACCGACAGGGCTTCCAGCTTGTCGACGGCGCGTTCATCCAGGAACTCGCCCGCTTCCATCGCCGTTTCTGTCGTTGAACCGGGCACCAAAACGTTCTGAGCCAGCACTCGACCCAGCACCCGCTCGCGCAAAGG
This sequence comes from Nevskiales bacterium, assembly GCA_041630955.1. Lineage (GTDB taxonomy): Bacteria > Pseudomonadota > Gammaproteobacteria > Nevskiales > CAJXLF01 > JBFKKS01. The sequence continues at coordinate 1,680 of JBFKKS010000246.1, read as the reverse complement.
CTCGACCACGTCGCCGCCTTCCACGATCGGGTTCATAATCAACCCCTGCTCGGTACCACAGTCGGCCTCGACTACCACCACGTCCTGCGAGACATCAACCAGGCGGCGTGTCAGGTAACCGGAGTTAGCCGTTTTCAGCGCGGTATCTGCCAGGCCCTTACGTGCACCATGAGTAGAGATGAAGTACTGGTTAACGTTCAGCCCTTCACGGAAGTTGGCAGTAATCGGCGTCTCGATGATTGAGCCGTCCGGCTTGGCCATCAGACCACGCATACCGGCCAACTGACGAATCTGTGCCGCTGAACCACGGGCACCGGAGTCGGCCATCATGTAAATCGAGTTGAATGATGCCTGCGGGACCATATTGCCCTCGGCATCCTCTACCGTGTCGGTACCGAGCTTGTCCATCATGGCCTTGGCCACTTGCTCGTTGGCACGCGACCAGATATCAACCACCTTGTTATAGCGTTCGCCCTGGGTTACCAGACCCGAGGTGTACTGCTCCTCGATGTCCTTGACCTCGGCCTCGGCTATGTCCAGCATGCCGCCCTTCTCTTCCGGGATCACCATGTCACTGACACAGATCGAGATGCCTGCCTTGGAGGACTGGCGGAAGCCGGTATACATGAGCTGGTCGGCAAAGATAACGGTTTCCTTCAGACCCACATCACGGTAGGCCTGGTTGATCACGCCCGAAATCGCCTTCTTGTTCAATTCACGGTTGATCAGCGAGAACGGCATACCCTTGGGCAAGATTTCACGCAGCAGAGCACGACCCACAGTGGTTTCAACGATGTGCTTGATCTCAGTCACTGTGCCGTCTTCGGCCACGCTCACATCTTCCATGCGAACCTTGACCTTGGCTTGCAGTGCAACCTGACCACTGTTGTAGGCACGCTGCACTTCGCTGACATCCGCGAAAGTCATGCCCTCGCCCTGTGCATTAATGCGCTCGCGTGTCATCCAGTACAGACCCAGAATCACGTCCTGGGTCGGCACGATGATCGGCTCACCATTGGCCGGTGACAGAATGTTGTTCGACGCCATCATCAACACGCGTGCTTCAAGCTGGGCTTCCAGCGACAGCGGCACGTGTACGGCCATCTGGTCACCGTCAAAGTCGGCGTTGAATGCCACGCAGACCAGCGGATGCAACTGGATCGCCTTGCCCTCAATCAGCACAGGCTCAAAGGCCTGAATGCCGAGACGATGCAGGGTTGGGGCGCGGTTAAGCATGACCGGATGTTCGCGTATGCAATCTTCCAGCACGTCCCAGACTTCCGGACCTTCACGCTCGACCAGCTTCTTGGCAGCCTTGATGGTGCTGGCCAGTTCCAGACGCTGCAGGCGCGAGAATACGAATGGTTTGAACAGCTCCAGCGCCATCTTCTTGGGCAGACCGCACTGATGCAGTTTCAGGGTCGGGCCGACCACGATCACAGAACGTCCGGAGTAGTCAACGCGCTTGCCGAGCAGGTTCTGACGGAAACGACCCTGCTTGCCCTTGATCATGTCGGCCAGCGACTTGAGGGCACGCTTGTTGGAACCGGTGATCGCACGGCCACGACGACCGTTATCGATCAGCGCATCCACGGATTCCTGCAGCATGCGTTTTTCGTTACGCACGATGATGTCCGGCGCTGACAGTTCCAGCAGGCGCCGCAGGCGGTTGTTGCGGTT
>JBFKKS010000245.1:0-3784 GCA_041630955.1 Nevskiales bacterium | reverse complement strand
GGCTCAACCGCGCTTCCGGTATCCAGCGCGCAAGCAAGGGAAACAGCCGGCTACCGTGGCCAATGTTCCAGGTGTTGGCCTTGCTGCTGTTGAGGTTCTTGACCAGTTCGGCAGCGAATTCCTCGGCCGGGGTGGCATCGACCTGCGAGGCACCGGCGCGGGCCATGATGCCGTCGCGGATGGGGGCGTAGAGCGAATCGTCGCCAAGCCAGTCGTTGACGCCGGCGGCCGCCGCATCGCCAAAGTTGGATTGGATGCCGCCCGGCTGCACGGTCACCACGCGGATGCCGAAGGGGGCAAGTTCCATGCGCATGGCATCAGAGATGCAATGCAGCGCGGCCTTGCTGGCGCAGTAGGCGCCGGCGAACGGGGTGGTGAGTATGCCGGACACGCTGCCGATATTGATGATCACGCCCTGGCTGCTCTTGCGTAGCAGTGGCAGCAGTTTCTGCGTGAGCAGGACTGGCGCGATGACGTTGGTTTCGAACTGACCGCGCAGTTTGTCGGCGGGGATTTCGGCCATCGGCCCCATCGCCGAGATGCCGGCGTTGTTGATGAGCACGTCGATGTGCTGATGACGGCTGCCGATGCTATCGAGCAGGGCCTGCATGCTGGCATCACTGTTCACGTCCAGCGCCTCGGTCTCGCAGCCGGCCTCGGCCAGTGCCTGCAGGGTTTCCGGGCGGCGCGCGGTGGCGATGACGGTGTCGCCCTGCTGGTTGAAGGCCGCGGCCAGGGCGCGGCCAATGCCGCTGGAACAGCCGGTGATCAGGACTACGCGTTGCATATTCAACTTCCCCTATTGCAATGGGCCACGGGCAGGCGCTCGTAGCGTAGCAGGCAGATTAAACAGCCATCGCCCCACGCGCAAAGTGCCCTGCCCCGGAACCTGATCTGGCACAAACGGCAAAACCGGCCGACGATCCGCGTAGGCGCGGCCTGCGCAGAACTCCGGCACCTCAATCCGTGCTCTTGCAACTTACTGTTTTTATTTGTTTTTGCGCAGCGCAGCGCGCAAGGACTGCCGGGCAGCCTCGATACGCCACCCGGGCCGAACCGCTCTGTAAGGCATAACTCAAGTTATCCACAGAAAACCTGTCCACAGGCGCAATCCCTGTATTCATCAAGGCTTTCTTCCCGCGCGGGGCGAGTTATCCACAGCTTTCCCCGGCTTCATCCCCAGCTAATACCCAGCTTTTGGACAGGAAACACAACATATCGTCTTGACCCGCACCCATAGCCACACTATGTTGTGTTTCGTAGACGCCTCTTCGACTCTGGGTCAGTAGTAACCTGCCCCTGCAGTCGCAGACCCGCGTGACCAAATTTGATTATCCACAGGCGATTCTGGAGACCTGACAACCATGCAAACCGAGAGCAGCAGCGCTACCGTCACCGCGCCCCGCCCCACAACAACAGAAACCAATAAAGGCACTGGCTCGGAGGCCGAGATCGCTGCCACTGCACCCGGCAGCTATCGCGTCATTCGTCGCAATGGCAAGGTCACGCCATTTGACGCCAGCAAGATCGAGGTCGCGCTGACCAAGGCTTTCCTGGCCGTGGAAGGCTCGGGCGCAGCCGCCAGTGGCCGTATCCACGAAACGGTCAAGGAAATGACCAGCCAGATTGCCGGCGCGCTGACCCGTCATCTGTCCGGCGGCGGCACGGTACATATTGAAGACATCCAGGACCAGGTCGAACTGGGCCTGATGCGTGCCGGTCATCACAAGGTCGCTCGCGACTACGTGCTTTACCGCGAGCGCCGTGCCCAGGAGCGCGCTGCCGAGGCCGAAGCGGCCGCAGCCAAGTCCAAGCGCAGCAAGAAGAAAGCTGCTGCCGAAGCCGCTATTAATGTCACGCTGGCTAACGGCAGCACGCAGCCGCTGGACGAAGCCCGCATGCGTCGCCTTATCAATGAGGCCTGTCAGGACCTGAAGGATGTCGATGCCGAACGCATCATCACCGATAGCCTGCGCAACCTCTACGACGGCATCACCGAGAAGGAACTGGCCCAGGCCGTCACCCTCAGTGCACGCGCCCTCATCGAGGCCGAGCCCAACTACAGCACCGTTTCGGCGCGCCTGCTGCTGGACACGCTGCGCCATGAGGCCCTGCGTTTCCTGGGTGCCGGTACCGACACTGTTATCCAGGCCGAGATGGCCAAGCTCTACCCCCAGTACCTCAAGGACTACGTCGCCAAGGGCATTGAGCTGGAACTGCTGGACCCGGAACTGGGGCAGTACGATCTGGCCAAGCTGGGTGAGGCGCTGTTGCCCGAGCGTGACATGCAGTTCACCTACCTCGGTCTGCAGACCCTCTACGACCGCTACTTCCTGCACAGCAACGGCGTTCGCTTTGAACTGCCGCAGGCCTTCTTCATGCGTGTTGCCATGGGCCTGGCGATCAACGAGGTGGATCGCGAGGACCGGGCCATCGAGTTCTACCGCCTGCTGTCGAGCTTTGACTTCATGAGCTCCACACCCACCCTGTTTAACTCCGGCACCCTGCGGCCGCAGCTGTCATCCTGCTACCTGACCTCCGTGCCCGACGACCTGCACGGTATCTATGGCGCCATCCATGACAACGCCATGTTGAGCAAATTCGCCGGCGGCCTGGGCAATGACTGGACGCCAGTGCGATCCATGGGCGCCCACATCAAGGGCACCAACGGCAAGAGTCAGGGCGTGGTGCCTTTCCTGAAAGTGGTCAACGACACGGCCGTGGCCGTCAACCAGGGCGGCAAGCGCAAGGGCGCGGTCTGCGGTTACCTGGAAACCTGGCACAAGGACATCGAGGAGTTCGTCGAACTGCGCAAGAACACCGGCGACGACCGCCGTCGCTGCCACGACATGAACACCGCCAACTGGATTCCTGACCTGTTCGTGAAGCGCGTCATGCAGGACGGCCAGTGGACCTTGTTCTCACCCAACGACGTGCCTGACCTGCACGACCTGACCGGCAAGCTGTTCGAGCAGGCCTACACCCGTTACGAGGAAAAGGCCGACCGCGGCGAGATTCCCAACCACAAGCGTGTCAAGGCGGTCGACCTGTGGCGCAAGATGCTGGGCATGCTGTTTGAAACCGGCCATCCCTGGTTCACCTTCAAGGACCCCTGCAACCTGCGTAGCCCGCAGCAGCATGTCGGCGTGGTCCACAGCTCCAACCTGTGCACCGAGATCACCCTCAACACCTCGCCCGGCAAGGAAATCGCCGTGTGCAACCTGGGCTCGATCAACCTGCCGCAGCACATCGAGGCCGATGCCGACGGCAACATGGTGCTGAACACGGAGAAGCTCGAGAAGACCGTCAACACCGCCATGCGCATGCTGGATAACGTTATCGAGTACAACTACTACTCGGTCGCCACCGCGCGCAACTCCAACCTGCGCCACCGTCCGGTCGGCATGGGCCTGATGGGCTTCCAGGACGCGCTGTACAAACTGCGCCTGCCGTATGAGTCCGAAGATGCCGTGGTGTTTGCAGACCGCAGCATGGAGGCCATCAGCTATTACGCCATCAAGGCCTCGACCAACCTGGCCGAGGAACGCGGCACCTACCCCAGCTACAAGGGTTCACTGTGGGACCAGGGCATCCTGCCAATCGATTCCATCGAAATCCTGGCCGAGAACCGCGGCGTGGAATACCTGAACATGGATCGCAGCCAGACGCTGGACTGGGAAGGCCTGCGTAGCCGCGTCAAGGAAGTCGGCATGCGTAACTCCAACACCATGGCCATTGCGCCGACTGCGACCATCGCCAACATCACCGGTGTATCGCAATCCAT
>JBFKKS010000244.1:0-3793 GCA_041630955.1 Nevskiales bacterium | reverse complement strand
GACCATGGGTTGAACGGGGCAGTCATCAGAATCGACAACCTTACTGCCAGCGCCATCAATGTCATTCTGCGTATTCAGACCAGCCAGGGCCTGCAGTTTCAGGCCCTGCTTGATGCTTCAAACCCAACCTACAAGCTGTCACTGGATGACCAGCCAATATCAGCCTTCAGGCGGTATCTGATTTTAGGGATTAACCATCTTGTCTTTGGCCCGGACCATCTACTGTTTCTGCTTGCGCTCATTATCCTCATCGGCCTTTCCAGGTCCTTGATCTGGACCCTGACTGCTTTCACGGTAGGCCACAGCATCACACTCTGCCTCGCCGCCCTGAATCTGATCAGGGCCAACCCCGCGCTCATGGAGTTTGCCATCGCTGCCAGCCTGGTGCTTGTGGCCCGTGAACTGCTTCGCAGTCAACCCTCCCCGCTTGGACGCGCACCGTCCGTCATGGCTTTTTCTTTCGGCTTGCTGCATGGGATGGGCTTTGCCGGCGCGCTGCAACAGGTTGGTCTACCCCAAACAGGGGTGGTATCGGCTTTAATAGGGTTTAACCTAGGTATCGAACTCGCGCAGATTATGATCGTGGCCGCTGTGACCTTGCTCACGGTCTGTTTGTGTAGAATCGGTTATAACTGGTTCCAGCTGGGATACGCGATGAAAACGGCATTACCCGCATATTTAATTGGATCTCTGGGCATACTCTGGTGCCTGGAACGCTTGACGGCCCTGCATGCCTGACAGAGCAGGCAATCAATGACCCAGACCGGATCGACAGGCTAATTACGATTACTGCAGCAATACCGGGGAAATACGATGAAAAAGAGCATTACCACCCTACTTACCTGCGCGATTCTATCCATGGGGGCGACAGCGAATGCCGCACCGAAGATGGAAGACATTACTCAGTGCATGCGTAAGAACTTTCCAAAATCCGTCACCGTGCGGAAGTTACGCTTCAGTACCAAGGACGCCACCGGCACAGAATCCAACCTGGCGGGACGTGTTTATGCAACCATGGCGAAGCAGAAGGAAGGGCGCGATTTGATGCGTGGTACGCTGATTATCGAAGAGCCGCGCAACCTGTATGGCGCATCCTACCTGGTGATAGAGACACAGGACTATCTGCGTGACGGCATGTTCGTTTACATGCCGGCAGTAGGACGCGTGAGACGGGTATCTGGCAGCTTTGCAGACGGGCCCATGATGGGCACCAAGTTCAGCTACTTTGAGTTCAAGCAGATTGCCAACGCGTTTGGTGATCTGTCCGGATACTACGTCAAAACAGAAGAGCTGGAAGGACGCCCGAGTCATGTGCTGTTGTTCCAGCCGGTTGAAGGACTGGAAACACGATATACATCAGTGATGGCCTGGGTAGACGAGCCAACCTGCCTGATCTCCAAGGCAGAGTTTTATGAAGGCAAGAAGCTCATCAAGAAACTTGAGGCCCGTGCCGCAAGTCTGCGTAAATCAGGTGATCAGTGGTATCACGGTCAAATCCTCATGCATGACCTGACTGATGGTGCCAAAACCACGATTACGGTCGACAACGTCACCAGTAATGAACAAATCTCCAACTACCGATTCCATCCTAAAACCTTCTACGAGGTACGTTAAATGGCCCAATCCGAATTCCCAGCAGGCGCAGCACTCATCTTTGGCGGCAGTGGTGGTATTGGTCGAGCCGTCGCCAAATGCTTCGCCGAGGCGGGCACGAATGTGGCCATCGCCTATCGCTCCAAACAGGACGTAGCCGAGGGTGTAGCCGAAGATATTCGCTCGCTGGGAGTGCAGGTCACAACGCATGCCACCGATGTAACGGACGCTGCAAAAGTTGAGGCCACCATCCAGGAGGCGTTATCAGCGCATGGGCGCATACATACATTTGTATTCGGCGCGGGCCCACTGGTTGAGCAAGTCTTCCTGTCCGAGACCAGCGAGGAGTTGTGGAAACGCTCTATCGACACTGAAGTGGGTGGCTTCTTCAATGTCATGAAGGCTGGCATCCCGGTCCTGCGTGCAGCAGGCGGCGGCTCCTTCGTCCACATGGGCTCCGCCGGGCACAAGTGGTGGCCTCATCGTGACGGACTATCCGTTGCGCCCAAGGCAGCCAATGAAGCGCTGGTTAAAGGCATCGCCAAGGAAGAAGGCGTCAACAACATACGCGCCAATTCGGTACTGATAGGCGTCATCAATGCGGGGATGTTCCACACACTGCTTGATCAGGGTGCATTCGACCAGGCATGGATTGACGAAACACAAAAGTTGCTGGCGCTAAAACGCTGGGGCGAACCTGAAGAAGTGGGCAATGCCGTGGTGTTTCTCGCCTCGGATAAAGCGGCTTACGTAACCGGCCAGTCGATTAACGTATCTGGTGGATTCGGGGTTTAAGCCTTAGCTGGGAACACACACTAAGCTGTAACCCGCCGCCCTGAAGGTTACAGGGCGGCCAGGGATGCTTCTGGCAACGCCATCCGGATTAAATGATGCCCTCTTGCATCAGTTTCTCCAAGTGCGGTATGTCCTTGTCGACGCGCTCGGCAATCACCACCACAACTGATTCGTCTGGTTTCATCTTGCTCGCCGCTTCGCAGGCATAAGCCAGTGCATGTGCGGTTTCCAAAGCAGGAATCATTCCCTCATGGTGACTGAAACCCCTGATGGCCTGTTTAACCTGGTCCGCTTTTACCTCAGGGTAGATCAATCTGCCACTGGCTCTTAACCATGCATGCTCACGTCCCACGCTTGGATATTCCAGCCCTTCCAGAATGCGGCTCGCGGTACGCTGGTGGCGACCTGCCGCAACCTTGCCCCTGCCCAAAGCGCCAGATTTAAGCATCTCTGGGTCAACGATTTCGGGTAATGGCGTAACACAGGCAAGCTGAGTCGATTTGAGCGACAGGAAAGGCGCGAAAAACCCGATGGCATCCGCATTATTTCCGCCACGAGCCACAAGCATTGACGGTAACTTTTTGGTTTCCGCATAAATCTGTAACAGCGTTTCCCGGCCTATGACAGCGACAGATTCCATCAGTATCTGGGGATAAGGCTGCGGCGCGCCGTCCAGCCCCATTACCATGAAAGAGGTTTCCGACTCGTTGAGGCAGTAATCAAGCGCTACCGTGCGCAAATCACCCGACCTGAGGGACTCATGATGTACGGGTTGAACTTCAGCACCCATCAACTCCAGACGCCGCATATTGGAAGGCTGTTCTTGTACTGCTGATTCTTCCATGAAGACCAGCGCATCCATTCCCATACGCCTGGCGATAGAGGCCATGAGAACGCCCCTGAAACCATCGGTTGATGCTGTGACCAACCGTTCCTTGCCCAGCCGTCTAGCAAGCACTGCCTGTCCGGTGATCGAAATGCCCACATGGGTTAGCGGCGGACTCAGATCCTCGCGCTTGAGAAAGATTTGCGCACCACCGATGACCTCGGATATCTGTTTTGCGTGCATCATGGACACGGGGCGGTTCAGGGTGTGCTGCAGCTCGCGGTCTAATTCCTTAACGTAGAGCTTATTTTTCCGCTGTTCCTCATAGGCACTGGATAGCTCCGCGAAAAATTCCGCGTACTTCTCACCTTCACCAAGCCGTTTCTTGACGCCGCTTTCCGACTCGTCGTCCGGAACAACGTATTCAAAACCGTCGTTCATGGACATGAACAACTGCTCATTAGGCAAGAGCTTCTTGCCCATTTCTACGACATCTTCCCAGTCGTACTGGCTTGAAGCTTTCCTGAACTTGTCATTGTAGATTCGAGCAGTGCGCAGAAAGTCTTCTGGTTTCTTGCT
>JBFKKS010000243.1:0-3802 GCA_041630955.1 Nevskiales bacterium | reverse complement strand
TCCACGTACATATGGCTTAACTCAACCTGCGGATATTCCCCTGCCATCCGTTCTACGGTTTCACGCCATAATTCAGATACTTCAAGCACGTTCGCCTTGTCGACCGAACACAACTTCTTGCCACGTTTCATGGCTGCATCAAAACCGGCACGTGCAATGCGTTCGATCTCACTGACGCTGTACCGCATGGTGTTATACCCATATCTATCTGCGCCTTCGCCTTCTATCGCGCGTGGCTGGCCAAAGTAAATACCTCCAGTGAGCTCGCGCACAATCAGGATATCAAGACCAGCGACAAGTTCGGGTTTCAGGCTGGACGCATCTGCCAGTTCTGCATTCAGAATAGCCGGGCGTAGATTAGCGAACAGGTTCAGATCCGAACGAATCCTGAGCAGCCCTTTCTCAGGGCGCATCTCGCGTTCTATGGTTTCCCACTTTGGGCCACCAACCGCTCCCAGCAGTATGGCGTCGGCCTGCCGCGCTTTGGCCTGGGTAGAAGCCGGGTATGGGTCTCCCTCAGCATCATAGGCGGCGCCGCCCAACTGGGCATGATCCAGAACCACTTCAAGGCCGTGACTGTCACGCAAAACCTCAATCAGCTTCACTGCCTCAGTGACGATCTCCGGGCCGATACCATCACCAGGTAATATCAGGATTTTCTTGCTCATTATTTAAAAAGCCAGGGTTGTAGTTGTTGGTGGCGCGCCTCAAAAGCACGAATCTGCTCTGCCTGCTGAAGGGTCAGTCCAATATCATCCAGGCCACGAATCAGGCAATCCTTGCGAAAGGGATCTACCTCGAAGTGAAAAACCCTTTCGTCGGGCGTCGTAACCGTCTGTTCAGGCAGGCTCACCTTTAACCTGTATCCCTCATTGGCCCCAACTGCTTCAAACAGAAGGTCTATCTCAGACTCACTCAGGATGATCGGCAATACACCGTTCTTGAAACTGTTATTGAAAAAGATATCCGCATAGCTGGGCGCTATCACGCACCGAAAGCCAGCATCTTCCAGGGCCCAAACCGCATGTTCGCGTGAAGAGCCACAGCCGAAGTTTTTGCGTGCCAGCAGAATTTCAGCGCCTGCGTAGCGTGGTTTGTTGAGTACAAAATCCGGATTCGGCCTGCGACTCTCAACCGGAGTATCCAGATTGCCCGGATCCAGATAGCGCCAGTCATCGAAGGCGTGGGGGCCAAAACCCGTGCGTTTGATAGATTTCAGAAACTGTTTTGGAATGATCGCGTCGGTATCGACATTAGGCCGGTCCAGTGGCGCCACCAGTGCATTTAAATCAGTAAAAGCTTGCATGATTGATCCTTAGCCCAGCTTGCGGATATCGACAAAATGGCCTTCCACAGCAGCGGCGGCGGCCATTGCGGGGGAAACCAGATGGGTGCGACCACCCTGCCCTTGCCTTCCCTCAAAATTACGATTGGAGGTCGAGGCGCAACGTTCACCCGGTTCAAGGCGATCTGCGTTCATGGCCAGACACATGGAACAGCCCGGCTCGCGCCACTCAAAACCAGCCGCCAGGAAGACCTTGTCCAGCCCCTCGCTCTCTGCCTGTTTCTTTACCAGTCCCGATCCAGGCACAACCATCGCCAACTTTACGTTTCCTGCCACATGTCGTCCTTGCGCCACTGCTGCAGCAGCACGCAGATCCTCTATGCGCGAGTTGGTGCATGAACCTATGAAGACCTTGTCGATGGATATCTGTTCGATCGGGGTACCTGGCGTCAGCGCCATGTACTCCAGTGCACGCTGCATGCCGTTGCGTCGCACCTCGTCTGGCTCACTGGAGGGATCAGGTACGCGCGCATCCACCGGCAGCACCATTTCCGGCGACGTCCCCCAGGTTACCTGCGGCTTGATGCTGGCTGCGTCGATTACCACTTCATGATCGAAAACAGCATCTTTATCCGATACCAGGGTACGCCAGTAGCGTTCGGCTTTTTCCCAGTCCTCACCGGTCGGTGAAAAAGGCCGATCTCTGACGTAATCGATGGTGGTGTCATCGACCGCAATCATGCCAGCCCTTGCGCCAGCCTCGATGGTCATATTGCAAACCGTCATGCGGCCTTCCATGCTCAGATCGCTGATGGCCTGACCGGCAAACTCTATGGCGTAACCAGTACCCCCTGCCGTACCAATTTCTCCAATAATCGCCAGAACGATATCCTTGGCGGTAATGCCAGGGCCGACCTGTCCCTGCACGGTGACGCGCATATTCTTGGATTGCTTCTGTATCAGGCATTGCGTGGCCAGCACATGCTCGACCTCGGAGGTACCAATGCCAAAGGCAAGCGCACCGAAGGCGCCATGTGTAGAAGTGTGTGAATCCCCGCATACCACCGTCATGCCAGGCAACGTCGCGCCCTGCTCTGGACCAATGACATGGACAATCCCCTGTCGCACGTCGTTCATTGCGAAGTATGTAATGCCAAACTCGGCGACATTACCGTCCAGGGCCTCGATCTGGGCACGGGAAATCGGATCGGCAATTTCCTTGTCACGATCCGTGGTGGGTACGTTATGGTCGGGCACTGCCAGATTCGCACCCACGCGCCAGGGTTTGCGCCCTGCCAGGCGCAAGCCTTCAAAAGCCTGTGGCGAGGTCACTTCATGCACCAGTTGGCGATCTATATAGATCAGCGAGGTACCGCTCTCACTGGTATGCACGACATGTGAGTCCCAAACCTTGTCGTATAACGTTTTGCCAACCATGGTCGAGCCTGGATAATTGAAACAGGCGGCAAGTTTAGGCACTGCCCATTGATAACACAAATGAATAGTTATTATAGTAATCATTCTTTAATGGAATGGTTATACAATGGATACGCAATGGCTACAGGCTTTCGTCGCAGTTGCTGACAATGGCTCGTTTTCGCTGGCCGCCGAGCATCTGCATCTGACCCAGCCCGCTGTTAGCAAGCGCGTGGCAGCGCTGGAAGACCGCAGCAACACAATGCTTTTTGATCGCATTGGGCGCGAGGTCCACCTGACTGAAGCAGGCCGCACCCTGCTACCGCATGCTCGGCGTGTTTTACAGGAGCTGGCCGATAGCAGACGGGCGCTCTCACGTCTGTCGGATGGCGTCAGCGGTCAGCTGAGTATCGGTACCAGTCACCACATCGGCCTGCACCACCTGCCCCCGGTGTTGCGAGGGTATACACAGCATTATCCAGCCGTCGACCTGGATATAGATTTCATGGATTCTGAACAGGCCATCCATGCCGTGGAACAGGGGCGACTTGAACTGGCGATAGTCACCCTGCCACCTGTCACGCCGCCTCGCCTGATCTGCCAACTGATTTGGCCTGACCCTATGGCTATCGTTGCGGCGCCAACCCACCCGTTGGCTAAACTGAACCGGATCAGCGTACACGAACTGTCCGAACACCCGGCGCTGCTTCCGGATGTACAGACCTATACTCATGATATTGTCAAAAGTGCGATGGCCCGTCATGGCATTAGCCCGCGGGTGAGACTGGCCACGAATTATCTCGAAACACTCAAAATGCTTGTCAGCGTCGGACTCGGCTGGAGTGCCCTACCTTTATCAATGACCGATGATCAGGTCATCGCCCTGAATGTGTCTGAGATATCTCTGTCACGGGAACTGGGCGTGGTGCGGCATGCACGTCGCAGTCTTTCCCGGGCAGCCGAACACCTGCTGGAGATGCTACACAACGTAACTCCCTGATAACATGCCAACCTGCATTGTAGATCGTACCCCGACTCCACTAAGGCTATAAGCATTGGCGAAGCAAGTCCCCGCTCAACCACGGCGCATTCTCTGCATAC
>JBFKKS010000242.1:0-3835 GCA_041630955.1 Nevskiales bacterium | reverse complement strand
TAATCAATCGGTGGGGAGAGCAGTATGTATCATCGCGTATCCGTATTTTCCGTAGCCTGTCTGCTGGTACTGAGCATGCTCGCCACCAGTGGCTGTGACCGCAAAGAGAAAGCGCCAGCCAAAGCCGATCCATCCAAAGCCGCTGCAGTGAATGCCAAACGCATCGTGGCGGCCGACAAGGAGCCAGGCAACTGGATGAGCCACGGGCGCACCTACGATGAACAGCGTTACAGCCCTCTGAAAAAAATCAATGCGGACAATGTCGACGAACTGGGTCTGGCCTGGCAATACAAGCTCGATGTGGACCGTGGCACCGAAGCCACACCCCTGGTGATCGATGGCGTCATGTACACGACCGGTGCATACAGCATCGTGTATGCCCTGGATGCCAAGACCGGCGAACTTCTGTGGAGGTACGATCCCAAGGTACATCGCGCAGTGGGTGGGAAGGCCTGCTGTGGCGTGGTCAACCGGGGCGTCGCCGCCTGGGATGGGCTTATCTATGTCGGCGTTTTTGACGGCCGTCTGGTTGCCCTGGACGCAAAGACCGGCAAGGAAGTCTGGTCGAAAGTCACGGTAGACCAGACACAGAATTACACCATTACCGGTGCCCCACGCGTAGTCAAAGGTAAGGTCATCATCGGCAACGGCGGCGCCGAGTTAGGCGTACGTGGTTATGTCAGTGCCTACGATGCCAAAACCGGAGAAATGGTCTGGCGCTTTTACACTGTTCCCGGCGACCCCTCCAAACCACAGCATAATCCCATTCTGGAAAAGGCCAAGGAAACCTGGCATGGCGACCTCTGGTACAAGCAGGGCGGCGGTGGCACGGTGTGGGATTCCATGGCCTACGACCCCGAACTGGACCTTTTGTATATAGGCACGGGCAATGGTTCGCCCTGGAACATCAAGTATCGATCCGAGGGCAAGGGAGACAACCTGTTCCTGTCTTCGATCGTGGCACTCAAACCCGATACCGGTGAATACGTCTGGCATTACCAGACCACACCAGGCGATACCTGGGACTACACTGCCACCCAGCACATCATCCTTGCGGACATGAAAGTCAACGGCAAGCAACGCAAGCTGTTGATGCAGGCACCCAAAAACGGGTTCTTCTATGTATTGGACAGAACCAACGGTGCACTGGTCTCGGCCAACAACTTCATGCCGGTCAACTGGGCCACGGGTATCGACATGGAAACGGGGCGCCCCATCAAGAGTCCGGACGGCGACTACAGCAAGGAGCCCAAACTGGTCTTCCCCTCCCCCTATGGGGCGCATAACTGGCACCCGATGTCCTATAACCCTGCCACGGGCCTGGTGTATATACCGGCACAGCATATCTTTAATGTTTATGGCGACCTTGGCCAACCACCGGTGACTGCCTTAAACCTGTGGAATCTAGGTGTTGCTCCACCCGACCTGCCCGATGACGAAGATGCGCTGGCAACCATCGGCAAGGACGTCAAAGGCGTACTGTTGGCCTGGGATCCCATAAAGCAGGAAGCCGCCTGGTCAAAAGAATATATTGCCCCCTGGAATGGCGGCACGCTTAGCTCCGCGGGTAATCTGGTGTTTCAGGGCACAGCCGATGGCCGCGTCACAGCCTATGCGGCCGACTCCGGGGAATTGTTATGGCAGAGCCCGGCCAATACCGGTGTGATTGCTGCACCCATGACCTATGCGGTAGATGGGGAACAGTATGTAACCTTCATGGCCGGCTGGGGCGGCGTGTTTCCGCTTGTTGGCTCTGGTCTGGAACCCGACATCAGGGTGCAGGCCGAATCGCGCATCCTGACTTACAAACTTGGCGGCCAGCAGAGCCTGCCGGCAGCATCACACACACCACGCACCATTCCTCCACCACCAGCATTCACCGCCAACGAGGAAGACTTGGCAACGGGCAAGTATTTGTATCACGCGTTTTGCATGGTCTGTCATGGCGCCAATGCGATTAGCGCCTCGACCACGCCCGATCTGCGCTATATGAATACCGAGACCCATGAGCAATTCAATGCCATCATCGCGGGCGCCCGGGCAGACCGCGGCATGCCGGTCTTTAGTCATCTGATTAATACAGAGCAAATGGATCTGATTCATCAATATGTAATCAAGCGTGGCCACGACCTGGTTGCACGCACTGCCAAGTTAGCTGAATGAGGACAGTATTTGCGGCGACGCTGTTTAGCGCTGCCGCCTTGGCTAATGCGCAGGACAATGAACCTCAGGACAGGCGACTCGATACGCTAACGGTTACGGTCACTGCTAGCGCACCTGCGGGGAATCTGCCACTGGCCGTCACTACGGTCGATACGGAGTCCTTACCCGCTGCCAACGAGCAAAGTCTGCAGGACATTCTCGAAGCCGCACCCGGCTTGTTCGCCCTGAATCAGGACAACGCCGCTCAGGGCCTGCGCGTCTCCATCCGTGGCTTCGGTTCACGTGCCGCCTTTGGCGTACGTGGTATTCGCGTGCTCGTCGACGGGGTTCCCATGACCTTGCCCGATGGGCAGACCGAACTGGATGCGCTGGACATTGCCCTGCTCGATTCGGCGCAGATCATCCGCGGCCCATCGGCGGCGCTGTTCGGCAACGCTGCTGGCGGTGCCATCCTGCTCAATACCCGTCGCCCAGGTACAGAACCTGAACTCGGCGCGGACCTGCAAATAGGCAGCTTCGGCAGCCACCGAAGCCGTGTAGAGGCCAGCGGCACGCTCGGCAACCTGGGCATGCTGGGCAGCTATCTGGCCGCAGAAACCGAAGGCTTTCGTGAACACGCCGTCACCGAATCCGACCTCGTCAATGCCCGCATCGAGCGCAGCCTCGGTGAAGGCCGTTTCACTGCCAGCATCAGCAGCCTCGATATCACTGCCGAAGACCCCGGTGGCCTCACCGCAGAACAGGTCGCTGCCAACCGGCGCGGCGCGCGGCCACAGAACGTCCAATTCAATGCCGGCGAACATATCGAGCAACAACGCCTCGCATTGGGCTGGGAAGGTCTGCTCGGCGACTGGTCGATTCAAACCACGGCCTATGCCGGCAGCAGAGATTTCGACAACCGCCTGCCATTCACTGGTGGTGGTCAGGTCGAATTCGAACGCGGCTTTGGCGGACTGGGCCTGACCGCCTCGAAACGCTTTCACGATCATCGCATCAGCACCGGCATTGATGCCCAAAGCCAGACCGACGACCGCAAACGCTTCGATAACAACGACGGCCAGCGTGGCGCGCTAACACTTGACCAGGAAGAACAGGCCCGCAGTATCGGCCTGTTCGTTCGGGACACGATCGCACTCAGTAACGCCTGGGAAGCGAGTCTCGGCCTGCGCTACGATCAACTACGCCTGCAAGCAGACGACGCCTTCCTTAGCGATGGTGACGACTCAGGCAGACGCAACATCGACGACTGGAGCTATGACGCCAGCCTGGCCCACTGGCGTGGGACGGCCCTGTACTACGTCCGCGTTGCCACCGCGTTTGAAACGCCGACCTTCACCGAGTTGGCCAATCCGAACGGTGGCGGTTTCAACCATGAGCTGGGCTCCGCCGAAGCCACGAACTATGAGCTGGGCGTCAAGAGTCGCTGGCGAGCCTTGCAATACACCGTCGCCATTTATCACACGAATGTCGAGGATGAGCTACTCCCCTTTGAACTCGCCAGCCAGCCGGGACGCCGCTTCTTCCGCAATGCCGGTGAGACGACACGGCAGGGCCTGGAACTCAGCGGCGCTGTTGAACTGAATCCACAATGGCGACTGGATGCGGCGTATAGCTACGCCAGCAACCAATTCGACGGCGGCGCGTTCCACGGCAACCAGTTGCCCGGTATTCC
>JBFKKS010000241.1:0-3841 GCA_041630955.1 Nevskiales bacterium | reverse complement strand
GGCTCACATGGCATTTGCCTGCAGACCGACTGTCTGCTGGATGAGGTGCTGGATCGGGAATTTGATCTCATCGCCCTGCCCGGCGGCATGCCTGGTGCCCAGCACCTGAACGACGATACCCGCCTGTTCGAACTACTCCAGGCACAGGCGGCGGCGAGTCGGCCGGTTGCAGCGATCTGTGCCGCGCCAATGGTGCTGGAAAATGCCGGCCTGCTGATTGATCGCGCAGCGACCAGCTATCCGGGGTTTCTGGATGCAGATCTGGTCGACTATCGGGAGGACGCCGTGGTCAGCGATAGCGGCATCACCACTTCACGCGGCCCGGCGACGGCTCTGCGCTTTGCATTAACCCTGGTCGAACAGTTGGTCGGCCCTGACAAGCGGGCAGCACTGGAAGAAAAAATGCTGGTGCAACAGCATGGCACCGGCTGAGGCGAGCTAGCGCCCTCGCCAGGCGGTCACCCAACACCACAGACCCGCCACGCCGAAACTGAGGCTGATCTCCGGCACCAGCCCTACTGCCCCCCACAGCAACGCCGCGGTGACGATAAGCGCCGCGCCCGCAATCGTGAATCGTTGCGCCCGTCGTTCGCGTTGCAGGTCAGCCTGCATCTCCACCAGCGTGGCATGAATGGCGCGGTTATCACCGGGCAATTCACCCTGCTGCAGGTGGCGTAGCAAGGTATGCGCGAGTTCGGGGATGGTCTCGGTCAGGGCCGGAATCTGGTCACGCATGCGATCAAGGGTCTTGCGTGGGTCGTAACGACCGCGCATCCAGTCTTCCATGATCGGCTTACCGGTCTTCCACAGATCGAGATCGGGGTAGAGCTGGCGCCCCAGACCTTCGATATTCAATAGCGTCTTTTGCAGCAGTACCAGTTGCGGCTGCACTTCCATCTTGAAGCGGCGCGCGGTCTGGAACAGGCGCACCAGGAAGTGACCGAAAGAAATATCCTTCAGGGGCTTCTCGAAAATCGGCTCGCAGACCGAGCGGATGGCGGACTCGAACTCGTCGACGCGGGTCTCATGCGGTACCCAGCCCGACTCCAGGTGCAGTTCCGCCACGCGTCGATAGTCGCGGTTGAAGAAGGCCAGCAGGTTCTCAGCCAGATAGCGCTGATCGTTTGGCGTCAGGCTGCCGACGATGCCGAAATCCATGGCCACGTAGCGCGGCCGTTCGGGATTATCCACGTCCACGAAGATATTGCCGGGGTGCATGTCGGCATGGAAAAAATTGTCGCGAAACACCTGCTTGAAGAATATCTCGACGCCGCGCTCGGCCAGAACCTGGAAATTCACCCCTGCCGCAGCCAGCGCCTGAATGTCGTCGATCGGAATGCCGCGCAGCCGTTCAAGCACCAGCACATTCGGGCGGCTGTAGTCGAAATACACACGTGGGTGATAGATCAGTTCGGAACCCAGCCAGTTGCTGCGTAGCTGGCTGGCGTTGGCCCCTTCCCGGATCAGGTCCAGTTCATCCATGATGATCTTGTCATACTCGGCTACGACCTCATGAGGGCGTAGACGGGCGCCTTCCGACCAAACCCGCGGCAGCAGATCTGCCATCAAGTACATGAGGCGTAAATCGCGCCTGATCTGGTTTTCCACACCTGGACGCAGGACCTTGACGACCACCTCAGCACCCGGGTCTGTGTCGGACACCGGCTTCAGACGTGCGGCATGTACCTGGGCGATTGATGCCGAAGCGAGTGCCTGCGTCTCGAATTCGTCGAACAGCTCGCTTACGGGTTTGCCAAAGGCCTGCTCGATTTCGGCCTGTGCCTGTACACCATCGAACGGGGGCACCTGATCCTGCAACTTGGTGAGCTCACTGGCTACATCGTCCGGCAACAGGTCTGGCCGGGTGGAGAGGGTCTGTCCGAATTTGACGAATACCGGGCCCAGTTCCTCAAGTGCCAGACGCAGTCGCTCACCCCGCGGCATCCTGCGGCCTTTGCGCGTGCTCCACAGCCACGCAAGACGGCCTTCAACCAGCAAACCCAGCAGGGCGTACTTGCGTGTGACGCGCAGAATCTGCAGCAGGCGTGCGAGCCGGCGCATCTAGGTTTTTCCGTCCATAGGCTCATCACTGTAACCGGCACTGGCGCGCAGGCGATCCAGTCGTGCCTCAATGCGATCCACCGCACTGCGCAGCTTGTCGACGTCATCCATCCATTCGCGGGCTTCATCCTTGGCCAGCAGGTCGCGAGAATCTTCCTGCAGAAAACGACTGCCCTCACGCAGCAAGCTGTCCAGTCCGCGCTTGCCTAAATCGAGTGCGCCGCGCAGAAATTCACCGGCACGATAGGCGGCCACATCACCGATATGACGTGACAGCCACTCTTCGGGATCAAAATCAGTCTCTTGCAAGATGGTCAAAAACTGCTGCACCAGTTCAACGTCACCATCGATATTGATTCCACCAGTAGCTGCAAGGGTCTGCTTGCTTTCAGGCTGCATCAGGTAGCGCGCCAGGGCGGGCAGACTGGTTTCTATAGAAGCATCCGGTACTTCATCTATCCCACCCAGCACTTGCACGCCGCCGGCGTGGGGACATAAGAAAAAACTCAGATCGAGTTCACGCAGGCGCAGCGACAGCACCTTGCCTTGCAGGCGGGCGAGCTTGCCAAGCGCGAGTTCGTCCTCTGCCAGGTATCGGTTCAGGCCAACTTCAAGCGGGGCAAGCATGGCTGCAGGCAGTTGCATCAGAACTTGTACCCCCGATGCACAGCGACTATGCCCCCGGTCAGGTTGTAATACTGGCAACGCTCAAAGCCTGCCTTTTCCATCATGCCCTTGAGTGTGTTCTGGTCCGGATGCATTCGAATCGACTCGGCCAGATAGCGGTAGCTCTCTTCATCGTTTGCGATCATCCGCCCCATGGTTGGCAGCAGCCGGAACGAGTACTCGTCGTAAAGCTTGCCGAGTCCGGGCACGGTCGGTTTGGAGAATTCCAGTACCAGCAGGCGGCCACCGGGCTTCAGGACGCGATACATGGAAGCCAGCGCCTTTTGCTTGTCAGTGACGTTACGCAGGCCAAAGCCGATCGTGAGACAGTCAAAGCTGTTATCCGCAAATGGCAGAATCTCCGCATTGGCCTGGGCAAAACGCACATTCTCAACTTGGCCCTTATCGATCGTGCGCTCACGCCCATGGCCAAGCATGGCGGCGTTGATATCGGACAATACGACCATGCCCTTGGGCCCGACCTTGCGGGCCATCTTCAAGCCCAGATCGCCCGTCCCGCCAGCAATATCAAGCACCCGCTCGCCCGCGCGCACAGCGCTCAGATCCACGGTGAAGCGCTTCCACATACGGTGAATGCCCATCGACATCACGTCATTCATGATGTCGTATCTTTCGGCGACCGAATCGAACACCCCTTTGACATGCCTCTGCTTCTCGGCCGTCGGTACGGACCTGAAGCCGAAGTGCGTCGTGTCGCTTGATTGATCGTCAGATTGGGGGGCAGATTGCGGGTCTGATTGTTTCGTCATGCTGGCCCTTGTCGCTGGATGCCGGCCTGGTTCAGGCGTTCTAGGTAACGAGCCCAGTACTGTGCCTGATTCTCACCGAGATCCTGCAGAACATCCCAGGAATACAGGCCGGTACTGTGTCCGTCGCTGAAGTATAAACGCACTGCGTAATTACCGACTGCATCAATGCGACTGATACTGACGCTTTCCTTTTCCAGGATCAGCAAAGGCTCGCCACCGCCGTGACCACGCACCTCGGCAGAAGGTGAATAGACACGCAGGTATTCGGCCGGTAATTCATAGCGGCGGGTTTCGTCAAACACCACTTCCAGGACCCGTGACCTGCGGTGGTAATTAATCTGAAT
>JBFKKS010000240.1:0-3867 GCA_041630955.1 Nevskiales bacterium | reverse complement strand
GGCCTGGATCGCAGCATCATGCAGTTCAGTGGCGCGGCACCGATCGCCCGCGACACGCTGGAGTATTTCGCCAGCCTGGGTATTCCCATTTACGAGGCCTATGGCATGAGTGAAACCAGTGGTGCAGCGACGGCCTCACAGCCGGGCTGTGCCAAGGTGGGCACCGTGGGTGTGGCGCTCAATGGCAGCGAGATACGCATTGCGGATGACGGCGAAATCCTCATGCGCGGTGGACACATCTTCAAGGGCTATCTGAAAAACGAAGAAGCTACCCGTGAAACGATCGATCCGGATGGCTGGCTACATAGCGGTGACATCGGCACGATCGATGAGGAAGGCTTTCTCAAGATCACTGATCGCAAGAAAGAAATCCTGATCACAGCCGGCGGTGAAAATATTTCACCCACCATGATCGAAGGGCAGCTCAAGTCAATTGACATGATCGATCAGGCCGTTGTGCTGGGTGATCAGCGCAAGTTCCTGACAGCCCTGCTGGTCCTGGATGAAGAAGGTCTGGCCGATCATGCGGCGCAGATTGGCAGTGATGCCAAGGACATGGCCTCTGCCGCCCAGTGCGAGAAGTTCAAGGCCCATATCCAGAAGGAAGTCGAGCGCATCAACGAGGGTCTGGCCCGGGTGCAGACAATCAAGCGCTGGACCTTGCTGCCTCGAGCCCTGAGTGAGGAGCATGGTGAATTGACCCCAACCATGAAGCTCAAGCGCCGCATCGTGAATGAGAACTTCGCGGCCGAGATCGAGGCCCTTTACGCCGATACCTGATCGGTCTGTTTGAATTAGGCGGGCTGTTTTTGCCTGGCTCTCACCCCGAAGGTGAGGGCCAGGCAACGCAGCCTTAGCTGGCGACGGCGATTTCCGGGCTACTGCCAAAAAGCTCTTTGCCAAGGCGCGCCCGGGCCTCAGCCGATTTGGGCACATCGGCCATACAGTCGATCTTGTTCAAGCGCTTGAGCAGGCCCATGCCGTTGGCGATCTGGATCGACAGGCCGGGCCGGGCATTGAGTTCCAGGACCAGCGGTCCCCTTTCGGCATCGAGCACCACATCCACGCCCATGTAGCCGAGACCGGCCAGGTCATAACAGTGTGCCGATAGTTCCAGCAGGTCATCCCAATGTGGAATTTGCAGACCGGCGATGTCCATGCCGGTATCGGGATGCTGCGTGATGACCCGCTCCTTGCACACAGCACGGATGGTTTTACCTGTTCTCAGGTCAATGCCGGCACCGACGGCACCCTGGTGCAAGTTGGCTTTTCCGTCCGAAGCACGCGTGGGCAGACGCACCATGGCGGCCACGGGGACGCCGCGAAAGATGATGGTGCGGATGTCGGGTACGCCACGATAGCTGACATGCTCGAACAGCGGATCAAACTTGACCCTGTATTCGATCATGGCCTTATCGGCGCTGCCGCCGAGGCTATACAGTCCATTGAGGATATTCGAGCAGTGATGGGCCAGCGCCTCGGTAGTGATCATGTCACCACTCGCCTTGATGTACTTGTCCCCGCGTTTACCGACCACTACCACGATACCGTTGCCACCACTGCCTTGTGAGGGCTTGATGACAAAATCTTCGTACTTCTCGACGATACTGGCCAGCTTGGGTATATCGTGCTCAATCTCGATGGTGCCATACAGCTCAGGAACAGCTATGCCGGCATCCTGGGCCAGTTTCTTGGTCTTCAGCTTGTCATCGACCAGGGGATACAGGCGCCGCGGGTTGTGGGGCATGACATAGCCGGCATTACGCTGGTTCATGCCCAGCAAGCCCATTTTGTGTAATTGCCTGGCCCAGAACATGGTTTAGCTACCTGTTCCCACGGCCTTATCCTGGCTGATCTGTTCCTGTGCCAGTGCACGGAAACGCCAGTATTCCAGCAGGCGATAGCCTGTGTAGCGGCCCGCCAGCAGGGTAATTGCAAGCATGATCAGCAATAATTCCGGGAAGACAAAGACTTGGTACGCCAGTGTCTTGCTACTCATCACCGCGTAGCCCAGTGAGGCAACCACCAGGCTGCCGACGCCGCGCGTGAGTGCCTCCCTGGGACCGCTCTCTTCCCACACCAGGGACATGCGCTCAATCGTCATGGCCAGAATAACCATGGGGAACAGTGCCACCGATAATCCCAGTTCCAGGCCAAGCTGGTTGCCAATTACGCTGATACCCGCCATGAGGAGTACGACGATGATCAACACGGCTGACAGCCTGGGTACCAGCAACAACTTGAGCTGCTCGAGGTAGAAGCGCAGCCCTAATCCCAGGGCTACGATCAGGATGAACATGAGCATGCCCCACAGCCATTCGGTTTCACGGAAGGCCAGCGCAATCAGTATCGGCATGAAAGTGCCAAAGGTCTTGATACCCACAAAGGTACGCATGAACACGACGACAATCGCACCAAGAGGAATCATCAGCAGTACGCGGTAAACGTTCTGTGCCTGGATCGGCAGGCTGTAGAGGGAGAAGTCCATGATGCGCGAGCCGACCAGTTTGGCTCGCTGGCGGCTGATATCGACCAGCTCACGCAGATTGCGCGCGACCGAGAACTCGACATTAACGGAGCGCGCACCCTTGATTTCGGCAATGGGCCCCGTGCCGTAGCGCCACAGTACGACATCGGGTGGCAGCCCTGTTGCACTGGTAAAAGGATTGAATGTCAGCCAGCGCTTTTCATCATGTACCTGTAGCCATGGCTCAAGGCGACCATGGCGCATACCGTCTTTCAGTCGCAGTCCATAAACCACCCGTGCCGGAATACGTGCACCCGCCAGGATGTCCACCATATTGGCAACAATCTGTTCGGGGCTCTGCAGTCCATCTCGCAGTACGGCGGCATTTTCCTCTGGCTCTGCTGCATTCAGGCGGGTCAGCAACTGCTGGGTAAAGCTCTGAATATCTGCGGATTCACTGCGAACCTGGGCAAGCAAACTGGACACTGCCGACATATAGGGCTCAGGGTAGTCCGGTTTTTCAGGAAATTTAGGTGGCGACTTGCCGGCATCCTTGTTGGCTTCCGGATCCTGGTAGAGCACCGCACGGTAATAAAGGGTTTGCTTGCCGCTGGCCCGCCTCACGGCCCAGCGTGCCAGACGGTTACCTTTTTCCATCTCCGTGGCCAGACCATAGTTATTGGAGATGAAATCTTCATCAATGA
The DNA here is from genome assembly GCA_041630955.1 of Nevskiales bacterium. Taxonomy (GTDB): domain Bacteria; phylum Pseudomonadota; class Gammaproteobacteria; order Nevskiales; family CAJXLF01; genus JBFKKS01. Next base: position 696 of record JBFKKS010000240.1, on the reverse strand, counting down.
CGATGAAACCCGGAGGGTCATTCAGGATAGGGAAGTCCAGCTTGACCGCACCGGGGCGAGTGATGAACTCAAGTCTGGCCTCGACGCTCCATACTTCAGTCTCGTCAGCTGGTGTCAGCGGAAGCCCAAGTTCCAGCACCTTGTAGCTGACCATCCATACCCCGATGACTGTCAGGATCAAGGCCAGCAGGCGCACATGCAGTTTGCTCATGGGTTATTCCTTGGCCTTTTTCTTCTTTTTGCGTTCCTTGTCGGCGCACTTGCGATTGCCGATGAATGACTTGCCGGAGTCGACCAGCGCCACATTCTTGAGCAGTCGTCGGCCCAGCAGCATCGGATAATTAAGGCTGCTTCGATCAATCAGGCTGAACTCGCTGGTATGGGTCTCTCCGTTTATACAGATATCCATGAGGACAACGGGGCGATGCTGGATTTTATCGCCGTGGCGCTTGATCTTGATGTTACGGTGAAGCGGCCGCTCGATAACGACAGCCCGGTTTGGCATGCCCTTGTCTTCCTTGAAATCGAAAACGAAACGCACCCAGCTGGCATCGTCTTTTTCGAAATGCACGATATCCCGCGCGCTAATGGATGAAGTCTTGGCACCGGTGTCGAGTCGCGCTCGGAACTTGAAGCCCCAGGGTTCCAGGTATACGGACTCTACCCAGCCGAGCACGCTCATTTGTGCGGGGGCAG
>JBFKKS010000239.1:0-3868 GCA_041630955.1 Nevskiales bacterium | reverse complement strand
TGCCTTTTTACCCATCCGTTTATGCAGGCGCAGCACCTCGATCAACTGGGTGCTGATACGCAGGTGCGGGTTGAGCGAGGTCATGGGATCCTGAAAGATGAAGGCCACCTCGTTGCCCAGAATGCGGTTAATGCGTGGGCGATCGGCATTCAGGATCTCCTCGCCGTGGTAGCGCACCGACCCCGAGGCCTGGCCGTTCGTATCCAGCAGGCCAAAGGCCGCCATCACGGTCTGGCTCTTGCCCGAACCGGATTCGCCCACAATACCCAGGCTCTCGCCTTCGCCAAGTTCGAAGCTGATGCCCCTGACGGCATTGACGATGCCGTCCGCCGTGCGAAAGTCGACTTTGAGATTTTCAACCTGGAGCAGTGTTGTCATTTCAGTGCACCCGGCTCATCGGTCTTTGGGGTCGAGGGCATCTCGCAGCCCGTCGCCGATAAAGTTGAAACAGAACAAGGTCAGCGCCAGGAAGCTGGCCGGAAAGATCAGCAACCATGGCGCTCGTTCCATTTCCTGTGCGCCCTCATTCACCAGCGCGCCCCATGAAGTCGCCGGCTCCTGTACGCCCAGGCCCAGGAAGCTCAGAAAGGACTCCACCAGGATCACCTGCGGAATCGTCAGCGTGATGTAGACCACCACGATGCCCAGCAGGTTGGGCACGATATGCTTGCGAATAATGCGCCAGTGCCCGGCCCCGGCCATCTCGGCTGCCTCGATAAATTCCTTCTGTTTCAGCGACAGGGTCTGGCCCCGCACGATACGCGCCATATCCAGCCAGTTCACCATACCGATGGCGATAAAGATCAGTATCAGGTGGCGGCCAAAAAACACCATCAACAGGATCACGAAAAACAGGAACGGCATGGCATAAAGAATATCCACGATACGCATCATGATGCTGTCGACACGGCCGCCAAAATAACCGGCAGTGGCCCCGTAAGTCACACCAATCACCAGACTGACGAGCGTGGACACGATGCCCACCAGCAGCGAAATGCGCCCCCCTTCGAGGCTACGCACAAACAGGTCGCGCCCGAGGCTGTCGGTACCAAAGTAATGCGCGGTCGACATCGCCGGCGGCTGCCAGATGTTGTCCCAGTCCAGTGCGTCGTAGGCATGGGGGCTAAGCCAGGGACCGACAATCACCAGCACCAGCAACGCCGCAAGCAGCACTGCACTGACCAGCGCTGCACGGTTGCCGATCAGACGCTGGCGGGCATCCACCCACAGCGAACGCCCCTTCACGGCGGCGGCCTGGTTCAGCACTTCAGCCACCTGGTTCATGCGTACTTCACCCGTGGATCAAGCCAGGCATACAGCAGGTCGACCAGGAAGTTGAACAGAATGATCAACAGCCCATAGAACAGCACCACACCCATCACCAGGGTGTAATCGCGGTTCAGCGCGCCCTGCACAAAATAGCGGCCGAGGCCCGGTATACCAAACACGGTTTCGATAACCACCGAGCCGGTAATGATCCCGGCGGTGGCCGGTCCCAGAAACGACACCACCGGCACCATTGCGGCAGGCAGGGCGTGGCGCAGAATCACCACCCGCGTGGACAGGCCCTTGGCCCGGGCAGTGCGAATGAAGTTGGAACGCAGCACCTCGATCATGCTGCCGCGGGTCAGGCGGGCGATGTAGGCCATCACTGCCGTACCCAGCGCCAGCACCGGCATCACGTAGTGCTGCCAGCCGCCCAGACCACCGGCGGGCAACCAGTCGTAGTACACCGCAAACAGCAGGATCATCAGAGGCCCCAGCACATAGTTGGGAATCGAGATGCCCAGCATCGAGAAGCCCATCAGGGCATAGTCGGTGCCGCGATTCTGGCGCAGGGCCGCTAGGCTGCCCAGCGTGACCCCCATGATCAGGGCGAACAGCATGGAAAACAGGCCCAGGCGTAATGAAACGGGAAAGCCATCGGCGATCAGCTGGTTGACAGTCAGGTCGCGGTACTGGAATGACGGCCCGAAGTCGCCACGCACCACGTCCCAGACATAGCGCCCGTACTGCTGGTAAAGCGGTTCATCCAGGTGGTACTTCTGGTTGAGATTGGCCTCGATCTCGGGCGGCAACTGCCGCTCGGCGTCAAACGGCCCACCCGGCGCGGCGCGGATCAGGAAGAATGCAAAGGTCAGCAGCAGAAACAGGGTCGGGATTGCTCCCAGGGCCCTACGTAATGCGTAACTCAGCATTGCTTACTGGGCGGCTTTGGCGGGCTTTGCCGGCACGGCGATGGATAAATCCTTGCTGAAATAATGGCTCATCACATTGCCCACATAGCCTTTGACATAGGGCTTGACCAAGCGCTTGCCCACATAGTGGTAAAGCGGTATGACCGGGTGATCGTTGAGCAATATCGACTCGGCCTGTTCCAGCAGCGCCTTGCGGCGTGTCGGGTCGGCCTGCAGGGCAGCCGCGTCCACCAGGGCATCATAATCGGGATTGTTATAGCCGGTGCCGTTCAGGCCGAAGCGGGAGTGCATCAGTTCCAGGAAGGTATTGGCGTCGTTGTAATCCCCCACCCAGCCGGCACGGTAGACCTCGGTCACTTTGCGGGTCTGCACGTTGGCCAGGAAGACCTTCCATTCCTCGTTGATGAGTACAACCTCGGCACCGAGCACGGTCTTCCACATCGAGGCAATGGCGGTGGCGATCTTCTTGTGTCCCTCGCTGGTGTTGTAGCGCAGTTCCACGCGCAGCGGCTTTTCGTCCGAGTAGCCCGCTGCGGCATACAGTTTTTTCGCTTCTGCGATCTGCTTCTCACGTGGCCAGAGCGCGTAATCCATTTTCTGGGGCTGGTAGTTGTTCACCCCCGGCGGCACCCAGGCGTAGGCCGGAATCTCGCCGCCGCGGGTGACCTTCTCGGTGATGATGCGTCGATCGACCGCCAGCGACAGCGCACGGCGCAGGCCGGGCGCATCCTTGAACGGGGCCTTGGTGGTATTCAGGCCGTAGTAGTACACCGCCAGGCTGGGATGGGTGCGGTAATCCTGCTGCAGGTTTTGCTTGGCCCATTCCAGCCGTGGTATCGGAATGCTGCCGGTCATGTCCAGCTCACCGGCCAGGTAGCGCTTGAACTCGGAATCGACATTATCGATCGGCAGATACTTGACGACGTCGACGCCCGTCTTGGTGTTATTCCAGTACCGGGAATTTCGCTCCAGGGTGATGTGCGAGGCGACCACCCACTCCGAGATGGCGTAGGCCCCGTTACTCACATGCTTGCCCGGCTGGGTGAACTGGTCACCATGTTTTTCTATCGAGGCACGATGCGCCGGATAGGCGGAAGAATGCGTCAACAGGCCAAGAAAATACGGCGTGGGTGCCTTCAGGGTAATGCGCAGGGTGTGGCTGTCGACCGCTTCCACACCCAATGCCGACGGCGGCTGGTCGCCGGTAATCACGGCCTTGGCGTTGACGATCGGGGCCAGGATTTCGGCATAGGCCGAGCCGGTTTTGGGGTCCACGCAGCGACGCAACCCATAGGCAAAGTCCTCGGCGGTGACCGGGTCGCCGTTCGACCATTTGGCCTGCTTCCTCAGGTAAAAGGTATAGACCTTGCCATGGGGGCCGATGTCCCAGCGCTCCGCTGCACCCGGAATCAGGCGTCCATCCGGTGCCTCGCTGACCAGCCCCTCGTACATGTCACGCAGGATATTGGACGACGTGACGCTCTGGGCTCGATGTGGATCAAGGGTTTCCGGCTCGGCGCCATTGCCCCGACGCAGCACCGTGCGGCCATCTTCCAGGATCAGCGGCGTATTGCGGGCCGTGAGGCTGGCTGCATCGCCTTCCGAATTGCCGCTACAACCGCCCAGCAGGGCTAAAGAAGACAGGGCAACCAGCAGGGCTAATACGATTC
>JBFKKS010000238.1:0-3890 GCA_041630955.1 Nevskiales bacterium | reverse complement strand
TATTGGTGGGCGGTACTGGGATTGAACCAGTGACCCCTGCCGTGTGAAGGCAGTGCTCTACCGCTGAGCTAACCGCCCGCAAGTGGGGGCGCAATGTTACGGACGGGGCCGGTTCTCGTCAATGAAACCGATGGCAGACTATGCCCGGTAGGGATGATTACCAGGGCGGTAGACAAGCAAACGAATAGGGCTAAACTCATTGGAAATGATTACGGTTCCTGTCAATGCTTGATAAAACCAGTAATAAAAAGGCGGTGCCGCCCGAGTCGATGATTCAGCTTATGCAGAAGCTGATTGAACGTCTGCAGGCAGGCGAACGGCAGTTGGGCGAGACTGTTTTCGAAATTCCTTTAAGCGAATACAGCAGCGAGGATTTTTACCAGCGCGAGCAGGCGACGGTGTTTCGGCAATATCCCCTGATTCTTGGCCATGAGTCGGAGCTGCCGGAGCCTGGCAGTTACATGCAGCATGATGCGCTCGGCCTGCCGATCCTGATCACACGCGACCTGGAAGGCGAGCTGCATGCCTTTCTGAATGTCTGCCGTCACCGGGGCACCCGCCTGGTGCATGAGGCGGGGGCTTGTCGGGGTAAAACCCTCGTATGCCCGTACCACGGGTGGACCTACGAACTGGATGGTCGCCTGCGACATATCCCCTTGCAGGAGGATGCCTTTCCGGGTATCGACTGTGACCAGCATGGTCTGGTGGTATTACCCTGCGCTATTCGCGCCGGTCTGATCTGGGTGTTGCCGAGCCCTGATACGGCGATGGATATTGATGGCTACCTTGGGACCATGGCCGCGGAGCTTGAATATTTAATCCCGCCCGGCTTTACCCTGTTTAAGCGCTTCGAGTGCACGCGCAAGGCGAACTGGAAGCTGGTGATTGATGCCTTTCTGGAGGCCTATCACGTCCGCGTTTTGCATCGGAATACGGTGTACCCCTTCTTCAAGGATGCCTGGGCAGTCACCGAGCAGCATGGGCTGCACTTCAGTTCTCTTGTTGGTCGCAGGCGCCTGGATGAGGCGTTTGATTTGCCACCGGAAGAATGGGAACTGCGGGAGTTTGGCAGTTACACCCAGTTTGTTTTTCCCAACAGCATCTTTGTGCATCATCCGGATTATTCCAGCGTGTTGACCCTGTTTCCGGATGGCGTGGACCAGGTGCGCTGGGTGCACCTGATGCTGATCCCCGGCGAGGAAAATACACCCGAACGAGAACCGCACTGGCAGGAAACGCTGAACCTGATTGAGAAGGGTGTATTTCAGGCCGAGGACCTGTTTGTGGCGGAGTCTGCCCAGAGTGCGATTGACTCGGGCGCGAATAAGGCGATGACACTCGGGCGGCTGGAATACCTGATCAAGAGTTTCCACGATGAATTGAACGCCGCGGTTGAAGCGGGCCCTGGGGCTTTGATTTAGATCGGCGAGGGTAGCTCGGCAACTTTGGGGATGCGGTCAGGTCGCCAGTGGGCCACTGCCCAGTCCCGATATTCAAGGATCGTTCTCAGATCATCGGGCGGCTGTTGGCCCAGGATCGCCAGTGCCTGATACCAGCAATCCTCGGGATTCTCCGGATCAATAAGGGCGGCCCCCTCGCTTTTGCTCAGCTTGCGGCCGAGGCTGTCCAGCACAATGGGGATATGCAGGTAGGTCGGGGTAGCCAGCCCGAGCAGATGCTGCAGGTGTATCTGCCGGGGTGTTGAGCCGAGCAGGTCGGCCCCGCGGACTACCTGGGTAATGCCCTGGGCGGCATCATCGATAACGACTGCCAGCTGGTAGGCGAAATAGCCATCCCCGCGTCGAATGATGAAGTCCCCGATCTCGGTTGCCAGGTTTTGTTCAATACGCCCCTGCACGAGGTCTTCGAAGCCTATGGGGTTCTCGTCGACCCGCGCCCGGTAACTATGGGCTGCCTTGCCCGGAGGCAGGCCATTGCGACAGGTGCCGGGATAGACGACGCCTTCGCTGCCACGTTTGGCGTCTGCCAGGTCACGGTTTGTGCAGGCGCAGGCAAAAGCCTTGTTTTCAGAAAGCAACTGATCCAGTGCGGACTGGTAGGCCGCCTGTCGTTGGCTTTGGTACATGATCTCGCCATCCCAATCGAGCCCGAATGATTCGAGTGTTCGCAACATCTGATCGGCAGCACCCTCGACTTCGCGTGGCGGATCCAGGTCTTCTACGCGAACCAGCCAGTGGGCATCGGAAGCCCGTGCATGCAGGTAGCTGGCAATCGCTGCCAACAGGGTGCCGAAGTGAGGCGGACCACTGGGGGTCGGGGCAAAGCGTCCGGTTTCAGGAGGCGGCATGGATTAATCGTGCGTAGGCTTCAAATAAGGCGCACTATACTTCAGACCATAGCTGTTAATGACCGGTCTGCCCGGCGAGGAGGCGTTATGGCCCAGGTTGATTGGATGATTGATGCGCTGGAATTGGGTAACTGCAACTGTAACTGGGGCTGCCCCTGTCAATTTAACGCATTACCCAGCCATGGTTTCTGTTGTGCGGTTGTGGGGTTCAGGATAGATGAGGGTTATTACGGCGATGTTCGACTGGATGGTCTGAAGTGGATCATGTTGGCGCACTGGCCCGGACCTATTCATGAAGGTAATGGCAAGTGGCAAATGGTCATAGACGAATCGGCCGATGACGCCCAGCGTCAGGCCATGGAAGAGATCACACATGGCCGCGCCAGCGAGGAAGGGACTTCGTTTCTGGCGATATTCTCAGCCATGGTGACGGAGGAACTGCCGACCCTGTACAAGCCGATCAGTTTTGAATGTGATGTTGAATCGAGAACCGGCAGTTTCAGTACGCCTGATCTGGTGGATACACGTGTTGAGCCTATTCGTAACCCGATTACCGGCGCCGAGCATCGTGCCAAAATCGTGTTACCCAATGGCATGGAATACACCGAGGCTGAAATGGCCAGTGGAAACTCCAGAACAACGGGGGACATTCCACTGGAATTTGACCAGACCTATTCGCAGATCTGCCGCGTTCATATGAACCAACACGGCATCATTCGCTAGTTCCTGTCGCTTTATGAGTGAACTGCCGCTGTCCGGCCTGCTGCGCCGTGAGCGTTTGATCGTCGTGCTGGGTCTGCTCGGCGTTACGGCCCTGGCCTGGGCATATCTCGTGCAGATGTCGGCCATGATGCCGGCTATGAGCATGCCCGAATTGCCGATGCCAGAGTGGACCACCGGCTATTTCATCATGATGTTCACCATGTGGGTGATCATGATGATTGGCATGATGTTGCCGAGCGTGCTTCATGTGGTGCTTTTGTATGCAAGGGTCGCTGCCCATTCCGGGGCAGATACGCGCCCTGTGCTCAGGACTTACCTGTTTAGTGTGGGTTACCTGCTGAGTTGGACCTTGTTCAGCCTTGCGGCCACCTTGCTGCAGTGGGGTATGGACAGCCTGGCGATGCTCTCGCCTCAGATGAGCGCAGCGAGCCCGTGGCTGGGGGCGGGCATTTTAATGGTAGCGGGCGTATATCAGTTCACACCGCTGAAGAATGTCTGTCTGGAACATTGTCGTGGGCCGGTGGATTTTCTGAGCCGACACTGGCGCAAGGGGCTCGGCGGCGCGGTGCGTATGGGGTTTGGCCACGGTATTTATTGCGTGGGTTGCTGCTGGGTGCTGATGGCGCTTTTGTTTGTTGGCGGTGTTATGAACCTGCTTGTGATAGCCGCGATAACTGTATTTGTCCTGCTCGAGAAACTGGCAACGTTCGGTCCGACCGGTGGTCGATTGAGTGGCGTGGCATTGTTAGTTGGCGGAGTAGCCTGGCTCTCACAACTTATCTAGCCAACGGAGCATCTAGCCAACGGAGCAGGCCGCAATGCGGCTGAGCTGTGCCAGTGACAGGCCGGTCTCCTGATG
>JBFKKS010000237.1:0-3969 GCA_041630955.1 Nevskiales bacterium | reverse complement strand
TGAAACGCCTGAATGCGACGCCGCTGACCGCCTTCGAGTTCATCGTTGCCCAGGTCTTGTCGCGACTGCTGCTGATCATGACCATTACCGTGGTGATTTTTATGGCGACCTGGCTGGTGCTGGACTTGCGGGTGGAAGGCAGCTTGCTGGCGTTGTTCGTGCTTGCCTTGCTGGGCTCGGTATCCATGATCGCAATGGGGCTGATTATTTCGTCCCGCGTGACCAGCGAAGAACTTGCGGGCGGACTGCTCAATGTTCTGAGCTGGCCGATGATGTTTTTGTCGGGCGTCTGGTTTTCCCTCGAAGGCGCGCCTGAATGGGTGCAGGCATCCGCCGGGCTCCTGCCGCTTACCCATCTATTGAATGGTGCGCGCGCCATTATGCTGGATGGCGCAGGCCTGCTGTCGCTGGGTTATGAAATCAGCGTCCTGGCTGGAATGACAGTGGTCTTCTTGTTGCTCGGTGCCGCCACTTTCAAATGGACCCGAGAATGATGCTGCGGGGCCTTGCCGCGCAGCGGCCACGCGCGTAGCTTTATCGCATAGTTTTCAAACACCGGCGTATGGATTACCTGATCAGTATTTATAGCGAGCCCTTGTTCTGGCTGTTTCCTATCGCCAGCACTGTGATCGGCATTGTCGCTTTCCAGCTCTGGGCCCTGCCGATGACCTGGCTGGCCTGGAAGGATTTTCCCGCGTTGCGTCAGTATCGCATTCAGGGTCGAAACATCGATGTGGCGTACTGGGTTCGTGCCAGCTACAGAAAAATGGCGCTTAACTACAGCATTGGGATCGTGGCGATCGTGCTGAGTTGGCCCTTGCTGCGCTACAGCGGTGTGCATGCCGGCCCGCTGCCTGCCTGGTACGTGGTGATTGGGCAGTTGCTGTTCTTTGTTTTGCTGGATGATTTTTTGTACTACTGGATGCACCGCGCCATGCATACCCGCTGGCTGTTCAAGCATGTGCACTCCGTGCATCACCGGGTGCGAACGCCCTGCGCCATTGCGGGCAACTACCTGCACTGGGGTGAATACCTGGCGACCATTTCGCTGTTGCTGGCCGGGCCGATACTGGTCGGTGCGCATGTGGCCGTCATCTGGCTGTGGGTGGTGCTACGGCAACTCGAGGCAGCTCATGGTCATTGTGGTTATGACTTGCCATGGGATTGGTCACGCCACATACCGTTGTATGACGGTGCCAGTTACCATGATTTCCATCACGGCCGCTTCAAGGGTAACTTCGCCGGCGCGCTGGGTTATATCGATAAGCTCTTTCATACCCGTTCGGCGGGGTATACCGAATACGAGGCACGCCGTGAGGCCGGCGCCACACCGGCCGAAGCCTGGTCGGCGAAAGGCTAAAAATCGCAGGGCAGGGCAACCTTCACGAGCGGATGCCTGCTCACAAGCGTTAAGATCACGACATGATTCAATACCACATACGCCCGGCTGACCCGGGGGCGCATCTCTTTGTTGTCCGTTGCGGCATTCCAAAGCCCGAGAAAACCGGGCAATTGCTGGCTCTGCCGGCCTGGCTGCCGGGCAGCTACCTGATACGTGACTTCGCGCGGCATATCGTTTCAATGCGTGCAGAATGTTCAGGGCAGCCGATAGCCATCGAGAAAATTGACAAGCAAAGCTGGCGCTGCGAGCCATGCGACGGGCCAATGGTTATCGAGTACGAGGTGTATGCCTTTGATGAATCCGTTCGCACGGCCTATCTGGACAATACACGCGGATTCTTCAATGGCTCGGCTGTTTTCCTGCGCGTTGAAGGGCAGGAAGCGCAGGCCTGCCACGTTCAGATCGATGCACCTGAAAGTATCGCTGGCTGGCGAGTGGCCACTACGCTGACATTGGACGGTGCAGCCGAGTGGGGTTTCGGTGGATACCACGCCGCGAATTACGCTGAGCTGATAGACCATCCGGTAGAGATGGGGGACTTCGATGTGGTTGAGTTCGAGGCGGCAGGCGTACCGCATGCGGTGGTACTCAGTGGTCGGCACGATGCCGATCAATCACGCCTGGCTACCGATCTCGCCAAACTATGCGAAACCGAGGCGGCATTGTTTGGTGGCCTGCCGATGACGCGTTACCTGTTTCTCACGCGGGTCACCAGCGGTAGCTACGGTGGCCTTGAGCACCTGGATTCCACCGCCCTGATCTGCGCTCGCCGTGACCTGCCTTGTGCGGGCATGAAAGGCACGACAGAGACTTACCGTAATTTTCTTGGCCTGTGTAGCCACGAGTATTTTCACCTCTGGAATGTAAAGCGCATCGCGCCGGCGGCGGTGATCGAATCCGATCTGAGTCGGGAGGCGCATTTTCGCGACCTGTGGGCCTACGAGGGTGTCACCTCCTACTACGATGACCTGCTGGTTCTGAGGGCCGGTCTGATCACGCCAGCCGAGTATCTTGAGCAGATCGCACGCACGGCGACGCGTGTCTGGCGCACACCGGGAAGGTACAAGCAGAGCCTGGCCGAATCCAGTTTCGATGCCTGGACCAAGTTCTACCAGCAGAACGAAAACTCGCCGAACGCTATCGTCAGTTACTACGCCAAGGGCGCACTGGTTGTGCTCTGCCTGGACCTGAAGCTGCGGCTGGAAACCGATGGTGCCTGCAGTATGGACGACGTGATGGGGGTCATGTGGCAACGTTACGGGCAGACGAAAACACCGGTGCCGGATGGCGAACTCGAGCGCGTTGCTGCCGAGGTATCAGGCCTGAACCTGGGGGCTTTTTTTGATGCCATGTTGCGCGGCACCGAGGATCCGCCACTGGCCGAGCTGCTGGGACTGTTCGGGGTGAGTGCTAAGCTCGAAGCCTCTCGTGGCCCGTCTGATCGTGGAGGCAGTGGCCAGCCACAGGTGGCCGGCACGGCCGATCCGGGTTGGCAGACACGCACCGAGCAGGGCCGGCTGATCGTGGCACAAACTATTCAGTCAGGGGCGGCCCAGCAGGCAGGTATTAATCCAGGCGACGAGCTGGTCGCCTGCGATGGCATGCGCCTGAGCGCCGATAACTACAATGAGTGGCTGGCCGGCAGCCGTCCCGGTCAGGACCAGACCTGGCATGTGTTCCGGGACGGTCAGCTGCTTGCGCTTAACATGCGTATGGGAGAGCGAGCAGCCGATACCTGGAGGCTGACGACGGCTGCTGAGGTGCCGGCAGACGTCGCAGCACGCCAGCAGGCATGGTTGGGTGCCCAGCCTGCGGGCTGAGTCATCCGGCCTTCCGGTACAATGGCGCGCCTGCCCTTAATCCCTGATCACTATGTTTGAGTTTGCTGCCAAGGTACTGATTGCCTATTTGCTGGGCTCGCTGATGGGTGGACTGCTCATCGGGCGACTGCGTGGCACGGATATTCGCGAAGCGGGCAGCCATAATCCGGGTGCAACCAATGCCTGGCGTACCCAGGGGCCCTTATTTGGTGTGGCGGTATTCGTGATTGATATCGCCAAGGGCGTGATAGCCGTGACATTGCTGCCCATGCTGGATCTGCCGGGCATGACCGGCGATGCGCAGTGGCATGCGTGGCTGCCATATGCCTGTGGGTTGGTGGCGATTCTGGGCCATGTCTACCCGCTGTATTTCGGCTTTCGCGGCGGCAAGGGCGCAGCCACGTTGGCTGGCATCTATGCTTTCCTGCTGCCGGTCACGGCACTGTTCGGGCTGGGCGTATGGCTGGTTACCTTGCTGCTGTCGGGTATGGTCGGGCTCTCCACCATATTGGCCGCCCTTGCGATCGGCGTCGCCACGGCCGCGCAAGCAGACAGCCTGGCCTCACCGCCAGTTGTGTTTGCCATCCTGGCTTTTATCCTCGTGCTGTATACGCATCGGGAAAACATTCAACGCATGATTGAGGGCAACGAGAACCAGTTCACAAAGGTGCGCATCAGTTACTGGTTACTCGGCAGGCGCTGACAGGTCTGATGATGGACCGCAGCCGCCAACTGATTGAACAACTC
>JBFKKS010000236.1:0-4003 GCA_041630955.1 Nevskiales bacterium | reverse complement strand
GCAGCACCGCCACGCCCAGCCACAATGCCAAACCGCCAAACAATACTAAAGTCATACCCCAGGCCTGCAGGTTTTCGTTGTGCAGTGTCCAGACTGATTCACCCTTGCGTTCCAGGCGGATCTTTTCGATGCTCCAGGCCGAGCGCAGGCTGCCAACCATGGTGCGAGGCAGAAAGGCCCAGAAGGTCTCGCCCATCTTGGAACTGGCCGGGTCATCCGGCGTGGCCACGTTCTTGTGATGACCCTTGTTATGTTCAACAAAGAAGTGGCCATAGGCCACCGGTGCCAGTGTCAGCTTGGCCAGCCAACGATCCAGCGACTCCTTCTTGTGACCGAGTTCATGCGCGGTATTGATGGCAATACCATTGATCGTGCCTGTAGAGAAGACGAGTCCAATCAGTTCCAGGCTGGAGGGATCAGCCGTGACCACAAGCCAGGCAACCCAGATCGTCATCGCGATCTGCGCGGGTATATAGGCGTATACGATGGCCCGGTAATAGCGATCCTCTTCCAGCTGCTTCACTGCGGATTCAGGTGGATTGGTGCGGTCCACACCCACCAGCCAGTCAACAACCGGGATCACGCCGTACAGGATAATCGCGCCACCCCAGGCAAACAGCCCAAGACCGGTGAATTGATACAGGCCAACGGTGAACAGGCCCAGAACCGGGATTAGCGGACTCAACAGCCATAGATAGCGTTTGCCATCCTGCCATTGACCCTGTGTCTCGACGGATAAGGTTTGAGAGGTCATCTATGTACTCCTCGCTCAATAGCGCTCAAGGTGCCGGAAGCGTTACGACTCCGGATTGAGCAGCATTGTGGAAGTTTAGCGTTTTTAAGACCGGTCAGATATTGACAATGACTTGTCATAATCGGACATTGGCCCCCATGACGACTGAGGAAATAGCAAAAAATCAGGATCTGGCCCTGCCGGCCCGCTACTACCTGCGTGTGCTGGATCAGCTCAGAACAAAAAATATTGAGCCTGAACAGTTACTTGGGCCACTAGGTCTGAGCCTGGCAGAACTGGCGGAGGCAGATGCCACCCTGTCGCTTATACAGGTTGACCGACTACTTAATAATGCAGTGTCTCTGTGCGCCTGCAGCGATTTAGGATTCGAGCTTGGCAAGGGGCTGAAACTGACTTCGCACAGCATGGTCGGTTTTGGCATTCTCAGCAGCCCCACCGTGGACTACGCCTTGCGACTGGCCGCGCGTTACTTCAGCCTCATCATGCCCAGCTTCCGTATGCGCTTTGGCCTGAGTGGCGACATAGCGGTTATCGAATATCAGCCGCTGGCACCGATGTCCCCGACCTGCCTGGATTTTCATCTGGAAGCGATTGCCATTGCCACACATTATGAATCCCGTGATCTGCTACAAGGCGACATGCCTCGTTACGACCTGCTGCTGTCGATCGATAAACCCGCACACCATCATCGCTACGATGAAATCACCGAAGCACGCTGTCAGTTCCGCGCCCTGAAGTCACCGGGCATCCGCATGCAGTTTCCGGCCTCAGTCGCCAGCCGCCCACTGGCCTTTGCAGATAATGCCGCGCTCAGAATGGCCGAGTCCCGCTGTCGCTCATTGGTCAGCAAGGTGGTCAGCAAACGACGCGTCGCAGGCTGGATCGAAATGATGCTACGCGAGTCCAGCGACGGCATGCCCAATCTCGAAGAACTGGCACGCACCCTGAATCTGTCTACACGCACGCTCGACCGGCACCTGCAGCGCGAGGGCGCAGGTTTTCGCCAGCTGCGTAACCGGGTACAGCTGGACAAGGCGCGGGAGCTGCTGGCCGAAGATGCCCTGTCCATAACCCAGATCGCCCACGAACTGGGCTATACGGATGCGGCTAATTTCTCAAGGGCATTTCGCCGCGAAGCCGGCATCAGCCCGCGGGCCTGGCGAGAGCAAAGCCGGTAAGCCAACTAACCCTCGCATTTGCGCAACGAAACATTGGTTGCTTTTATACGCACCCCACCTTCGACCACCCCCATGAAGACTATCCAAGAAATCCTCGACGCTGGCGAAACAACCACTGATGAAGCAACCCAGGCCTTTGACTCACTGGCAACCGTGGACTGTGACTTCATGCTCGGCTGCTGGAAAGGCAGCGAGCTGAAAACAGGTAACCCGATGGACGGGTTGCTGACTGCCGCAGGCTGGCATGGCAAGGAATTCGTCAATGCAGACAACGTCCACCCCCTGTTGTTCGGCACCGGCAATAAAATCAGAAAGCTGGAGCCTCGTCTGCTGTTCGCTGGAATGGGGTTAAGTGGCCTGGCAACGAAACTGCCCTTCATCATCACCCTGTTTCGCCTTGTGCAACCGCTGATGCAAACACGCCGCTCCCGGGCACGTCTGCGCATGATGGAATATCGCGGCAAAGTCAGCGCAACGATGGTCTACGACAACCTGCCGATTAACGATGTGTTCCGCAAGGTCGATAACAACACCGTACTTGGCGTCATGGATCTTAAGGGGATGTCGGCACCTTATTACTTTGTATTACGCAGAGCCCACTAGGCAACCTTCGGATAGGCGGCCAGGTATTCTCGCAGCAGGGGCCCCAGAGAGACCTCCCCGCCCAGCGTTTTCAAGGTCCAGTAATGCCCTGTCACCATGCGGTCTAGATAAAGCGTATCCACCGGCGGTTTGAACTGATCCATATAGGCCAGCATTTCCGGTGACTTGGCCATCACCGCCTTATGGACCGTAGAACTGCCGAAATCAAACGGCTCCTGCAGAAAGGGCTTGAGCACAATCGGTTGCCAGTCGGCATAAAATTCATCCGTTACAGGTGCGGAATTACGAATGCGCGCACCCAGTGAGAAAAGCGCCTCATCCACTGCCTGCCAGTCACCCTCCAGGCCCGCCGACACGGCCAGGTGATAGGCGTTAACGGTTTCGTCGCGCAGGCGCTTGATGCAGCCGAAGTCATATATCACCATCGAGCCATCGGGTCGGAAGGCGAAGTTGGCCGGGTTCGGATCGGCGTGCACGGCCTTGAGCTGGAACACCGAGCGCGACATGAAGTGGAACAGGCTGATCATTAACTGCTGGCGCAGGACCGCATCGTAGTGCTCACCGGCATGCGCCAGTGAATCGCCTTCCTCCAGAATCAGGGTCAGCACTTCGCGGCTGCAGAGTTCCGGCACTGTTGCGGGGATCACGTACTCGGGACTGTCGGCAAAGAAATCACGGAATAGCGCCATGTTCGCCGCTTCGTTTTCATAGTCGAGTTCTTCGAGCAGGCGATCGCGTATCTCACCGAAAATCCGGTCCAGCACTTTCTTGCTGACCCGCACCATGCTGGCCATGCGCATGGCCACTTTCAGTTGCTTGAGGTCCGAGTCAACCGAGCGTGACACGCCGGGGTACTGCACTTTCACCACCACCTCACGCCCATCATGCAGGCGCGCACGATGCACCTGGCCAATGGAAGCTGCCGCATAGGGCTCGTCGTCCATGCTGGCAAACAGTTCGCCGACCGGTTTTCCCAGTGACCGCTCGATCTGCTCTTCGATGATTTCAAACGGCATCGGCGGGGCTTCTTTCTGCAAACGCTTCAGGGGTTCGGAAATCTCGGCCGGTAGCAGATCAGACACCTGCGAAGCGAACTGCCCCAGTTTCATGACCGCGCCCTTGAGTTCACCCAGCGTGTCCGCCAGATGTTTGCCAGCGCGGGCATTCAGCCTGGCACGCGCCGCGGCCTTTTCATCGGGACTGCGAAAGTTGTTGGCGACCTTATGACCGGCATAGCGAGTTGCCAGGGAGGCCGTCATGCCAGCCATTTTCATCAGTCGTTTGCCGCCTGACGCCGGGCGTTTGCCCTTGTGTTTGTCTGCCATCCTTGCGTACACATGATAATTAACTGCCAGTAACCAGTATCTCATGTCTGCCGCCTCCATCTGATCATATCCTTGCCAGACCGGCACACATGCACGAACTACTTGCCCGTTTCCATACGCTGCAGTATGTTTTAACTTGAAGG
>JBFKKS010000235.1:0-4037 GCA_041630955.1 Nevskiales bacterium | reverse complement strand
GCCGTATCAGTGACACTCGCTGCATGTGTGCGCGCAAAAAAATCATCCAGGCTATGCATACCCCAGCCGCCAATGATGGCGAAAAGGCCGCCGGACAGCATCAATATCCAACTGAGCAAGTCCAATAGCGTGGCCGCATTCATGAAGTCGACTCCTGACCGTCATCTGCTGCAACCCAGTCCGGGTCGTCATAGTGCATAAAACGCAGCACGGCCACGGTGCCGATGAAATTGATCAGGGCGTAGACGAGGGCGATATCCAGAAACTCAGGCCTCCCGGTCAAAAAACCGAGCACCGCGATGAACAAAACAGTTTTGGTACCGAACATGTTGATCGCCAGGATACGGTCGTATACGGTCGGCCCAAGAAGGGCGCGTGCAAGGGCAAGTGCCATGGTGACCAGTATTGCGAGCATCGCGGCAGCATAGAGCCCGCTATTCGTAAAGAATTCAATTTCCATGATGTATTGATTAGCCGAGACGGTTAACGCGGTTGGCCATCTCACCCGTATTCAGCGCATCGATCAACGACTGATCGAGTGCATGAACCGTAATCTTGTTTTTATCCAGTTCCATTGTCAGAGTGCCAGGTGTGAGCGTGATTGAATTGGCATAGGTGACTTTGCCCAGATCAGTCTCTTGATCGGCTGCGACATCTGCTACAACCGGAGAGACAAATTTGCCGGGGCGCAGAATCCGTTTACAGCAATCAATGCTGGACAAAAACATTTCCTTGCAAAGCCAGCTCCAGTAAAACGGGACGCGAGCTGTGAGGTGCATTGGTGTGGCTTCGCGGTCAATGACATCCATCCGCGATGCGATGAACACAACTAGCAAGCAGGAAAAAAAACCGAAACCCAGCAGCATTGGGGTGGCATGGCCGGACCACAGCCACCACATTAGTGCCAAGACAAAAAATAGACCGATAGCGCGCAGCATATCCCTAGTTTCTATGCGTTGTTGCCCATGGCAGCTTGTAGGAAGCAGCCCCCCGTGAGTGACTCTAATTGGCGCTCAGCGGAGCGTCAACCAAATATGTCAGTCCTTATGCTTAACGTTGCGCCAGCATGGTGATGACTTCGAAGTAAGGCGGCCGGTTCTCACGCAGGTTGGCATTTGCCTCGATAACCTTCAAGCCTGAATTACTAAGCAGCTCGCTCAGTTCCTCGATCTGATAACCGAGGTTGATATGATCATAGTCGGCGACGGTTGCATGGTGCTCATGCTGGCTGAGCGTTGACAGCACCAGTTTGCCACCTTTGCGCAATACGCGGGCGGCTTCTGATATCACCACTGCTGGCTGATTGGTATAGGTCAAAGCGTGCATCAGAAAGATGGTATCGAAGCTAGCATCAGAAAAGGGGAGTGCATGCATGTCACCCTGATGAAAGTCGACATTGTCGCGCTGCGCCAGCTGGCGTCGGCCAGCCCTGACGACTGCCTCACTGATGTCGATACAGGTAACCTTGCGGCAATGCCCGCTTAACAATTCTGCCAAGAGCCCATCTCCTGACGCGATATCCAGAACGTCGCCCAGCTGCAGCAATTGCATGATTGCGCGTGTTGTGGCTTCCCAGGTTCTGCCGGGCGAATACTGGGATTTCATGCGCCCTGCCACTGAATCGGCCCAGCTTCTGGCGTTATCACGCTGACGCAGGATTTCACGCATTCGTTCCCTGTCGCGCTCGAGTTCTGATTCATCAAGGTGCTGGCGCAGTGTCAACCAGAACTCTCGCGTGCTATCGCTGGCATTACTGAGATTCAATTCGTAGAGTACGGATGTGCCAGAACGGTGGTCCGATACCAGGCCGGCATCACGAAGTTTGCCAAGATGGGTTGAGACACGGCTCTGGGCCAGCTCTGTCACGCGAGTGAGCTCGGCCACGCTAAGAGACTGTTCCTCTAGTAATAGAAGAAGGCGCAGGCGAGTGCCGTCTGCAAATAAGCGGCAAAGCTGGGTGCTGTCTTCCAGGTTCACGTTGTAACCATCATGGCTTCATGAGGCAAATAGAAAACCGCCCCGTAAACGGGGCGGTATGAGTCAGCAATGGCAAATGTAAGGCTACTTTTTAGCGGCAGTCGTACGTTTCGGGCGGGTTGCCGAACGCGCACCAGTAGTCGCTTTCTTGGCAGTGGTTTTAGCCTTGGCTGTGGTTTTCTTGGCTGCAGAAGTCGCTGAGGCTGTTTTCTTCTTGGCAGCCGAAGTGGCCTTCGCAGTGGATTTCTTGGCAGAAGCCGTCGCCTTCTTGGCCGTAGTCTTAGCCTTGGAGGTGGCTTTCTTGGCCGTAGTCTTAGCCTTCGAAGTGGTTTTCTTCGCCGTACTCTTGGCTGTGCTCTTGGCCGTAGCCGATACCGATTTGGCAGTTTTGGCTGATTTGCTATTCGCGCTTTGCAGAATCTTGCCAAGCTCTTTGCTTGTTGCGGTAATAATGTTGGCGCTGTCTTTTGCACTCTTTGCAACGCGGTCAAGAGAGGTGCGCAACACCTTGGCTTGCGCCTGGGCGATGTCTTTCAGGTCGCCCTTCTTGGTGGCCGACTGCAATCCCTTAATTGCGTCTTCGTAGGTTTTCTTGATGTCCTTGATTTGTTGGTCAGCCATCTTGTCGAGATTCTTGATGATGACCTTGTTGGCGTCGGTGACTGCTTTGGCATAAACCTTACGCAGGTCTTCGACTTGAGATTTCACTTTTGTGATCTGATTTTGTATTGCCATGTGCTGCTCCTCTTCAACTGATTGCTACAGGCCAAATGAAGTCTATGTGTCGATATATGAAGTGTCAAAGTATTTCAAGAGAAATATTCAAGTTTTTAAAAAAAGAAAAGTGCGCGCCTGACTGCTCCTGTTTACTAGACCCTTCAGGGTCGATACTATTCGCCGGCTAATAGGCAGCATAAACCTTGTGTGCCGGGATGCGTAATCAAAGCAGTGCGAGTTACGCACGCAACCGCAATCTGATTTTTTATCCAAAGGGGAAGACCCGATGATTTACTCCGGAAGTTCCATTCAATGTGAATTACTCGAAGATGGGATTGTTGAACTCAAGTTTGATAACCAGAACGAGTCCGTTAACAAGTTTGACAAGGCAACCGTCGAGGACCTTAAGGCCGCAGGCGAGGCGATAGCGGCCACCGCCGAGGCCAAAGGGCTGTTGGTAACGAGCGGCAAGAGCGTATTTATTGTCGGTGCAGATATCACTGAATTTGGCGCCATCTTTACAAAGAGTGAAGAAGAAATTGCAGCCTGGTGCTTTGAAGCGAATAAGGTCTTCAACGCGATTGAAGATCTGAACATGCCGAGTGTTACTGCCATTAACGGCACCGCGCTGGGTGGTGGTTTCGAAATGTGCATGTCGACCGATTACAGGGTGATGTCAGATAAGGCCATCGTCGGATTGCCTGAAGTGAAGCTGGGTATATTCCCGGGTTTTGGCGGCACCGTGCGCCTACCCCGCTTAATTGGTGCTGATAATGCGATCGAATGGATTGCGGGTGGCGGCAATAACAAGCCTGATGCTGCTCTTAAAGCGGGTGCTGTCGATGCAGTGGTCAGCGAGGACAAGTTACGCGATGCTGCCATTGATCTGCTCAAGCGTGCCATTTCCGGCGAATATGACTGGCAGGCACGCCGAGCGCAAAAGACCGGCCCGCTGAAACTAAATATGGTTGAGTCCATGATGGTGTTCGAAACTGCCAAGGGCTTCATCGCGGGCAAAGCTGGCCCCAACTATCCCGCACCCCTGACTGCCGTTAAGGGTATTCAGAAGGCAGCCGGCATGAAGCGTGATGATGCGCTCAAGGTAGAGGCTGCCGGTTTCGCCAAGGTGGCGAAAACCACGGTTGCCAATGCGCTCGTCGGGCTGTTTCTGAATGATCAGTTGCTGAAGAAAAAGGGCAAGGCTCATGCCAAGATCGCACGTGCGGTCAAGCAGGCAGCAGTGCTTGGCGCGGGCATCATGGGTGGCGGTATTGCTTACCAGTCTGCATCCAAAGGTACGCCCATCATCATGAAAGACATCGCTGATGCGGCGCTGGATTTGG
>JBFKKS010000234.1:0-4073 GCA_041630955.1 Nevskiales bacterium | reverse complement strand
GCTGAAGAAGGCATTCGTTTCTTCCTGATTCCGGACTGGAGCAAGGTGACGGCGGATACCCTGACGGCAGCAATAGGCCAGGCATTCTTTTCGCTGTCGCTGGGTATGGGGGCATTGATCACCTACGGCTCCTATATGCCCAAGGAACATAACCTGCCGGCTGACGCGCTGATGGTTGTCCTGCTGGATACGGGCGTGGCGATAATGGCCGGTTTTGTCATCCTGCCTGCTGTATTCGCCGTCGGCCTGAATCCCAGTGCCGGGCCGGGACTGACTTTTATCACCTTGCCAGCCGTCTTTGCCGCCATTCCTTACGGGCAGTTCTTCGGCATCCTGTTTTTCATCCTGTTGGCCATTGCGGCACTCACTTCGGCGGTATCACTGCTGGAAGTCGTGGTCGCCTACTTCGTGGATGAACATGGGATCACACGCAAGAAGGCCACCGTTGGGGTATCCCTGGTGTGTCTGGGGCTCGGTATTCCCTCTTCACTGTCACTCGGGGTGTGGGATTTCAAGCTCATGGACAAGGGCTTCATGGACTGGATGGAATACCTGTCGGTGAACCTGTTGTTGCCGGCCGGTGCCCTGCTCACGGCCCTGTTCGTGGGCTGGCGCATGGGCCCCAAGGCGATACGTGCGGCCAACAACGATGGTCAGCTGGACATCCCCGGCCTGAAACTGTGGATTTTCGTCCTGCGGTTCGTCGCCCCGCTTGGCATTCTGTGGGTCCTGATCAGCGGGCTTTCATAAGAAAGCCATCCAACTTGTTGTTTTGAGATAGATAAATGACCGAACTCTTTGCCCTGATTGATGCCATTAACAGCATCACGCTGTCCAAACCCGTGCTTGTTACCCTGCTGGGTGTGGGGGTGCTGTTCACGTTCTGGAGCGGCTTTTCCCAGTATCGCTCCCTGACTCACGGCGTGGGACTGGTATCGGGCAAATGGACAAGCAAAGAAGGTCCGGGCGTGTTGAGCCATTTCCAGGCCCTGTCCGCCGCGCTGTCGGCCACCGTAGGGCTGGGCAACATAGCGGGTGTCGCGATTGCGGTGGAAATTGGCGGCCCCGGCGCAGTGTTCTGGATGTGGATGGTGGGGCTGGCTGGCATGGCCATCAAGAGCACCGAGGTCACGCTGTCGATGCTCTATCGCAACACCGATGATCCGGATAATCCACATGGCGGCACCATGTGGGTAGCGAAAAAAGGCATCGCCGAAATCTCTGCCAAACTGGCCGGCCTCGGTACCTTCATCGGGGCATTGTTTGCCCTGGCCCTGATCCTGTTCGCGATTACCGGCGGCAACATGTTTCAGGCCTGGAGTGTCGGTGATACCACGCGTGAGTACTTCGGCGTCACGCCCTGGATCACGGGCCTGATTCTCGCCACGGTTGTAGCCATGGTTATCGTGGGTGGCATCAAGCGCATCGGGCACATCGCCGCCACGCTGGTCCCTTTCATGTGCGTGATCTACATCATCGCTGGCATCTTTGTGCTGATTACCAATGCCGACCAATTACCCGCCATCTTTGCGCTGATTTTCGAGTCGGCCTTCGCGCCGGCTGAAGCCACCGGTGCCTTTGTCGGCGCCGGCCTCGGCACCGCCTTCATGTTCGGCATGAAACGCGCACTGTTTTCCAGCGAAGCCGGTATGGGCAGCGCACCCATTGCCCACTCCGCAGTAAAAACCAAAGAACCTGTTACGGAAGGCATCGTGGCAGGGCTTGAGCCGTTCATCGACACGCTGGTCGTCTGCACCATCACGGCGCTGGTCATCCTGTCTAGCGGCATCTGGCAGCGGGGCACCAGTGCAGAATGGCCTGTGCAGGTCGCAATGGCAGAGACCGAGGCCGGCTGGGTCGTGAACACTAACCAGCCCCCCGCCGGCCACGACTGGCAGGCCGGAGATACCGTGTTCGTGGTAGTAGAAACCAACGGCGAAGCGGCACTGGGCGAGCGCCGTGCTCGTCTGCATGGCCAGATAGAGACCAGTGGCGAAACCCTGACAATCAAATGGCGCCCGTTGGCTTCAGACTCAGCGCCAAAACTGGTAGCCAACGGCCTGTACATGGATTACACCGCCGCCACGCTCACTGCCAAGGCCTTTGACAGTGCGGCCGATGGGCTGGGCCAGTGGATGGTCACGCTGGCAGTGTGGCTGTTTGCCATCTCCACCATGATCACCTGGAGCTATTACGGCGAACAGGGTGTGATCTACCTGGCCGGCCAGCGGCTGGTCATGCCCTATCGGCTGGTTTACTGCGGGTTGATCCTGGTGTCCTGCCTGGGATTCATCCAGACAGCCAATGAGCTTGATGCCGTGAGTACCATCGGTATGGGCTTCATGGTGGTCATCAACTTGTTCATCATGTTGCTGCTGGGACACAAGGCTGTGGCTGCCTACAAGGATTATGTTGCTCGCCTGAAGACCGGCGACATTAACCCGTGAGTGCCTCCCCTATCGGCGTGCTACTGGTCAATTTGGGCACGCCGGCTGAACCGACACCACCGGCGATTCGCCGCTGGCTGCGTGCCTTTCTGCTGGACCGCCGCGTGGTGGCCGTACCACGACTGATCTGGTGGCCAATCCTGTTCGGGCTGATCCTGCCGTTTCGTCCACGCAAGCTGGTGCATGCCTACCAAAGCATCTGGACCCCACAGGGCTCACCGCTACAGGTCATCACCCAGCAGCAAGTCGAGGCGCTACAGGCCGCCCTGCCGAGCAACTACCGGGTTCGCTCGGCCATGACCTATGGCGAACCCAGCATTGCCCACAGCCTCGAACAATTACAGGCCACCGGCGCAGAACGCATTATCGTGTTGCCCCTGTATCCGCAATACTCGGACACGACGACGGCCTCGGTGTACGACCGTGTGGAGATGGCCAATCCGACCAGCCCGATCATTCGCATTAACGACTATCACGATGATCCTGCCTACATCGAGGCCCTGGCTGAAAGTGTTCGCCAGCATTGGCATCGCGAAGGACGTGGAGAAAAGCTGTTACTCAGCCTGCACGGTATTCCTGAGCGTAATGTTGAACTGGGCGACCCCTACGCAAGCCATTGTGAAACCACTGCTCGCCTGCTAGCCGAGGCGCTTGCGCTCAAGGATGACGAATGGCTACTGGCCTACCAGAGCCGCGTAGGCCGTGCGCGCTGGCTTCAGCCCTATACGGAGGTCACCCTCACCCAGTGGGGGGCTCAGGGCATCGGCAAAATAGACGTAATTTGCCCGGGTTTTGCGGCTGACTGCCTGGAGACGCTTGAAGAAATTGCGATTCGCAATCGCGAGACTTTCATAGAGGCAGGCGGACAGGATCTGCGCTACATTCCCGCGCTGAATGCCCAACCCGCACACATCCGGCACCTGGCGCAGCTTGTGCAGAAAAACAGTAGTCTGGATCACACAGTGACTTAGGCAAGCCTGCAAGATGCTAGAATCGCGCGCTTAAATTTGAATTCCCGCTGAATATCATTTCTGGATTCCCCAATGGAAGAACTCCTGCAAACCGGCCTGCAATATGGCCTGTTCCTGGCCAAGACACTGACCATCGTCATTGCCATCATCTTTGTGATCGCCATGATCGCCAACCTGCGGCGGCATGTGCGTGAACATGCCGATGAGCATCTCAACATCAAGCACCTGAACAAGCGCTATGAACATATGGCCGATGCCCTCAACCATCAGTTGCTAAGCCATGATGAGGTCAAAGCCAAAGCCAAAGCCGACAAGGCCGAAGCCAAGCAGCGCAAGAAAGCCGCCAAGCTGGGCAAAGCCGAAAAACGCAAACGCGTATTCGTGCTGGATTTTAACGGCGATATTCGCGCCTCGGCCGTCGATCACCTGCGTGAAGAAATCAGTGCCATCCTGCAGGTCGCCCAGCCCGAGGATGAAGTACTCGTCCGCCTGGAAAGCCCGGGCGGCATGGTGCACGGCTATGGCCTGGCCGCATCACAGATGCGCCGGATTCGTGACGCCGGCATCAGGCTCACCGCTTCGGTAGACAAGGTGGCCGCCAGCGGTGGTTACATGATGGCCTGCGTGGCCGACCAGATTATTGCTGCACCGTTTG
>JBFKKS010000233.1:0-4086 GCA_041630955.1 Nevskiales bacterium | reverse complement strand
TGCATCTTATGCGTGCTGCAATGCAGGCATTTCAGGTCGTGGCCGTACAAAGCCATGCTGACGCCAATCGTTTCATGCAACTTGGCGTTTACGAAGGACGCATCGAAGTGAGTGGCAACCTCAAGTTCGACCTGACCGTGCCCGATGATCTTGCCGGCAAGGCCGCCACCTTGAGACATGACTGGTCTGCATCCGCGCGGCCTCTATGGCTGGCAGCCAGTACTCATGAGGGCGAAGAGCAAATGGCTCTTGCCGCTTTTGATGCATTAAGGCCAGACCACCCGGGGCAGTTACTTGTTCTTGTGCCGCGTCATCCGCAGCGATTTGATGCGGTCGCCGGCTTGTTGGAGAGATCGAATTTACGCTTTGTGCGTCGCAGTTCAGGTCAACCCGTCACCGACCAGACGCAGGTACTCCTGGTTGATACCCTGGGTGAACTGATGCTTTTTTATGCCATGGCAGATATCGCTTTTGTTGGCGGTAGCCTGGTACCGATCGGCGGTCACAACCTGCTTGAGCCGGCGGCATTAGGCAAGCCGATCATCACTGGGCCCCATTACCATTCTCAGCAGCAACTTTATGATTTGTTGAGTGAAAAGAATGCTATTCGATGTGTCGCGGACCAGGCTGAGTTGATCGGGACACTGCAGGCGTTGCTGGCTTCGCCCGATAGCTGCCGCGTTATGGGACAGGCCGCCCAAGCGGTTTTGGCAGCAAATCGTGGCGCACTCGCAGCTGTGGAAGGCGCAGTAACAAGAGGCATGTTGCAGGCATTGGCGGCCAACACCTAGTGGCGCTCACCTGCAGCACCGCAGTCTGTGTTAAATGGTATTTATTTGCATTTTTGCTTGAGGATGCACGGGCAGCACCCTATAATGCGCGCCTCGCGTGGGGCTATAGCTCAGCTGGGAGAGCGCTTGCATGGCATGCAAGAGGTCGGCGGTTCGATCCCGCCTAGCTCCACCAAATAGACAACAGGTTTTTTGGTCCCCTTCGTCTAGTGGTTAGGACACCGCCCTTTCACGGCGGCAACACGAGTTCGAATCTCGTAGGGGACGCCATATTAATCAAGGGGTTACGCTTTCGTAACCCCTTTTTTATTGCCTCTGAGGCTATGGGTAAGATGACCGCGTCTGCCCATTTCAATATTTGAATTGACCGCCTAAGTAAGGCCAGGCTCAAGTACGCCCGTCCGTGGTCGCGTTGCAGTGGTGGCTCGCTGTACTTCAATTAAGACGTACCTAAAGAAGCCAGGCAGAATCAGGCCACGCAGGCATAACGCTGGCGATGCATATTGGATAAACTCGATAACGCAGCGCGCCCCGATTACGATGCTCGTAGCCTGCAGCTTGTCGAAAACCAGCATGCAGTTTTGTTCACTAACCCGAGATACACATGACCCAGCATCGCGTTCAGATTAGCCAGGATTTCTCCCGACCCGTCGATGAGGTTTACGCCTGGTTAGCCAATCACGACAACCTCGGCAAGCTGTTCATGGCGCCGGTTAAACGTATTCACGATGGCACGAACGATATCAATGGCGTCGGCTCCATTCGGCGTATTGGACCTTGGCCAGTCGGTATCCAGGAAACCGTCACCGCAGCTGAACCCAACCAGTCGATCGACTACCGCATCACCCGTTTTGGCGGTCCGGTACGCAATCACCGCGGGCGACTTGATTTCAGTGACACTGGCCAGGGCTCGCGCGTGGACTGGACCATAGAATTCGAATCCTTTCCGGTCGTCGGTACCGTGCTGGAGAGTGTGCTCAGCACCATTATCTCCCGGGGCCTCAAGAGGAACGCCTGATGGGCGCAGCAGCAAAAAAAGAGCATGTCTATGACGTGCTTGTGGTGGGGGCCGGCATCAGCGGTATCGGCGCGGGCATTCGCCTGCTGCAGGAAGGCTTCAGCGATTTCATCATTCTGGAGAAGGCTGCTGACCTGGGGGGTACATGGCGCGACAATACCTATCCCGGCTGCGAGTGCGATGTGCCTTCCGCGCTGTATTCCTTCTCATTTGCACAGAAGCCAGACTGGAGTCGTAACTTTGCGGGGCAGGCCGAGATTCTGGACTACGTGCGCGACACGGCTGAAAGCCATGGCATCGTGCCGTATATCCGCTTTAACCAGCCGGTAGAACGTTCGCAATGGGACGAGCGGGCGGGGCACTGGGTGATCCGCACAGGCGACCAGACTTATTTTGCCCGCACCACGATTGCCTGTGGCGGTTATCTGCATGAGCCGATCATCCCCAATATACCTGGGCTCAAGGACTTCAAGGGTACGTTGTTTCATTCTTCACGCTGGGACCACGACCACGACCTGACCGGTGAACGCGTTGCGGTTATCGGTACCGGGGCGTCGGCCATCCAGTTCGTGCCAAAGATTCAACCCCAGGTAGAACAGCTGACGATTTTCCAACGCACCCCGCAGTGGGTATTGCCCAAGCCCAACCGTCGTAATTCAGACCTGAAGAAGCGGGCCTTTCGGCAGTCTTTACTGATGAATGCCTGGCGCAAAATGCTGTACGGCGGATTTGAGAGCTTCGGTATCGGCTTTCGTCGGCCTGCGTTATTGCGCCAGTTCCAGAAGCTGGGCCTCGCCCATCTCAAGCGCAAGGTGCCGGACCCGGAACTGCGTCGGAAGCTGACCCCCGATTACACGCTCGGCTGTAAGCGGGTATTGATGTCGAACCGCTATTACCCGGCGCTGTGCGAACCAAATGTGAGCCTGTTTGCCACCGGTGTCAGGGAAGTGCGCGACAACACCGTGGTGGGGGCTGACGGCAGCGAGGTGGAGGTCGACACCATTATTCTCGGTACCGGTTTCTACGTGACCGAGCAGCCGATCGCCCAGCATATTTTTGATGGCAAGGGGCGCTCGCTATCACAGGCCTGGCAGGAGCGCATGCAGGCCTACCGTGGCACCACGATAGCCGGCTTCCCCAACAGCTTCATGGTGCTGGGGCCCAATCTGGGCATCGGGCACAATTCGGCATTCGTGGTGATCGAGGCACAACTGGATTACATCATGAGTGCGCTCACCACTATGCGCGAGAAGCAGCTTTCGCGGATAGAGATCCGACCCGAGGTGCAGGCCCGCTACAACGTGGAAGTGCAAAAGGATCTGCAACACACGGTGTGGAATACCGGTGGCTGCTCCAGCTATTACCTCGATAAGAACGGTTTTAACAGCATCGGTTTCCCCTGGAGTACGCTTAAAATGCGCAAGCTTCTGGCAACCTTTGACGAGGGCAGTTATTACACCGAGCAGCAGGCGCAGGCCGCCATCGGCAAAGCCGCCTGATGCGGAAAAAGCCCGTAAGGCGAGGGCTGGTGCTCGGCTGCGGCGGCGTGGCGGGTGGCGCCTGGAGCATCGCGGCACTGGACGCGGTTCAGCAGCAACTGGGCTGGGATCCGCGTGAGGCCGAGGTCATCATCGGCACGTCTGTGGGGGCGGTCCTGGCTGCGCTGTTGGGTGGTGGCGTCAGTGTGGATCAGCTCATGGCTTGCCAGCGAGGCGAACCCGGTTCGCGATGTACATGGAACCATGCGGTCGATTCTGGCCCGGCGTATCCGCCGCTGCCGAGGCTGGGTCTGACCGGTTTGGGTATGGCCCTGAAGGGCCTGCGGGGTGAACTGCCAGGGCTGACAGCCCTGTGTGGACTGGCACCGGCGGGCGGGTTCGACATGACCCCATTCCGGCAGCTGATTGATTCGGTGGTGCCGGCCGGCATGTGGGCGCCGCACCCGGCCGTCTGGCTGATGGCGGTGGACAACCAAACGGCAGAGAGGGTGGCTTTTGGCAAGGTCGGTGCGCCAGCCGCAGCAATCAATGATGCTGTCTGCGCTTCCTATGGGGTGCCAGGCTGGTGTCCACCCGTGGCGATAGATGGACGTCACTATATCGATGGCGGGGTGGTGTCGCCGACCTCGGCGGATTTCCTCGCCGATGCGAATCTGGATGAGGTCATCGTGCTGGCACCGATGGCCTCATCCTACCCGGATGCACCAGCCTCAAGACTGGCGCGTATCGAAAGGCGCGTACGGCGTGGTATGACACGCATCGTGGACCGGGAACTGTC
>JBFKKS010000232.1:0-4109 GCA_041630955.1 Nevskiales bacterium | reverse complement strand
GTCCTGGCGTTTGCCGGAAAGTAATTCATCCCCAACAAGCACCAAACCAATTCTCATAAGATTTCTCGCGCTGGGCACGCTGGGGGCGCAGAATGAACACACATTGCCTCAGAGTGCATACCGAACTCTGTGTTCTCCTTCGCCCAGCGCGATATCTTCAACCCAACTGTTATATTTACTCCGGTAGCCAGCCGAACTCCTCGACTGCCTGGAACAGGTCGGTTTCCGTCACGATGCCGATAATCGCGCCATCCTGTTCGATCATCAGGCGGCTGATATTCTTGTCCGACATGACGTCTGAAGCATCGTGCAGCGAGGTGCCTGGAGCCACGCTCACCAGCGGACGACTGGCGATAATCCCGACTGAAGTATCGGTGGGTGACTTGTTGTCACGCACGATCTTGGTAACGATATCGCGACGGGTCATGATGCCCCAGTCACCATTGTCATCAGCCTCGATGACGATGCAGGAGATGTCATTCTTGCGCATCTCATGCATCGCATCTTCAACGGACGTGTCGTTGGAAACCGTGATCAGCGAGCGGGTCATGATTTCACCCACCGTATGCGGCTGGCGCCCGGAGGCAATCATTTCTTCCATTGGCTCAAGCAAGCGGCGAATCTCGCGCTGCTTGCGCTCCTTGGCCAACTGCGCCTGGCGCTGTGCACGTTTGGCTTCCAGGTCTATGCCACCCTGGATCTGTTCAATCAGGGCATCAGCAAACTGGCTGGTGCCAACCTCAGTTGCACCATCAATCTGTCGTGCGAAATCGTAGGTTACAACCTTGTCCTTGATGACTTCAGGGTAGCTATGCGTAATCAGGTCGGCAGCTTCCTGCCAACCGATGTATTCCAGCATCATCACACCGGAGAACAGCAGCGAACCGGGGTTCACCTTGTTCTGGTTGGAATACTTGGGCGCTGTACCATGCGTCGCCTCAAATACCGCAATGTGATCAGCAATGTTGGCGCCTGGTGCGATACCCACACCACCCACCTCGGCAGCAATGGCATCCGACAGGTAATCACCATTCAGGTTCATGGTGGCAAGCACGTCGAATTCATCCGGGCGTAGCAGCATGAGCTGGAAGATAATGTCGGCAATACGATCCTTGACGACGATCTTGCCTTCCGGCTGCTTGCCACCATAATCGTTCCACAATTCGTCTTCGGTGATGGTCACATCACCAAATTCTTCGCGCGCGACCTCGTATCCCCAGTTCCGGACGGCGCCTTCCGTGAACTTCATGATATTGCCCTTGTGAACCAGGGTAACGCTCTCGCGCCCGTTGTCCACCGCGTACTGAATTGCCTTACGAATCAGTCTCTTGGATCCAAAAGCTGAGATTGGCTTGATACCAAGACCGGCATCTTCGAAGAAATCGACATGCATTTCTTCACGCAGGAACTTGGCCAGTTTGGCGTTCTCTTCGGTGCCCGACTGCCACTCCAGACCAGCGTAGACGTCTTCGGTGTTCTCGCGGAAGATGACCACGTCGACCTTACCGGGTTCTTTCACCGGTGAAGGCACGCCGGCGTAATGACGCACCGGACGCACGCAGGAGTACAGGTCAAGGTCCTGGCGCAGAGCCACGTTCAGGGAACGGAAACCACCGCCAACCGGCGTGGTCAGGGGGCCCTTGATGGCAACAATCAGGTCCTTGATGGCCTCGAGGGTTTCATCGGGGAAATAATTGCCATCATAAATACCGGCGGCTTTCTCACCCAGGAACAGCTCGGCCCAATGCACCTTGCGCTTGCCGCCATAGGCCTTTTCGACCGCCGCATCCCAGACCCGCAAACAGGCCTTGGTGATGTCGGGCCCTATACCGTCGCCTTCAACAAAGCCGAGAATGGGATTGTCCGGCACGACCAGCTTGCCGTCCTGAATGCTGATCTTTTCGCCGCTGGCGGGAATCTGAATGTGCTGGTACCCCATACTCTTCTCCTCTCTGACTACTGAAGTTGTGCTTCGGTAGTGGTGACGTATTAAATCCGTGTGTCGAATAGCAAAGACCCGTAGTTTAGCATTCGCCTCCGGTTAACAGCACGGCTGCGTTACAATATCTGCGTAAATAATCCACTGACCAGCGAGATGAACCCTCTCAGCCTCGAAAATTTCCAGCGGCCTACCGACTTACTGCCACCCAATGGTGAGAAGCGTGTATTACTGCATTCCTGCTGTGCACCCTGCTCGGGCGAGGTCATTGAGGCCATGGTGGCCTCGGGAATTGAACTGACCATCTTCTTCTACAACCCCAACATCCATCCCACCAGGGAGTATGAACTGCGCAAGCAGGAGAATATCCGCCAGGCCCGGGCGCTGGGCGTCGAATTCATCGATGCCGATTACGACACCGACAACTGGTTTGCCCGTACCAAGGGAATGGAATGGGAGCCGGAAAAGGGCAAGCGCTGCACGGAATGCTTCGATATGCGTTTTGAGCGCACGGCCCTTTACGCACACGAGCATGGCTTTGGTGTCTATACCAGTTCACTAGGCATTTCGCGCTGGAAGGATATGAATCAGATCAACGGATCGGGAGAGCGTGCTGCAGCGCGCTATGAAGGTCTGGCGTACTGGACCTATAACTGGCGCAAACAGGGCGGCGCCAACCGCATGCTTGAGATATCAAAGCGCGACGGATACTACCAGCAGGAATACTGCGGCTGCGTTTATTCTCTTCGCGACACCAATCGCTGGCGGGTGGCGAATGACCGTCCCAAAATAGAAATTGGCGTTAAATTCTATGGCAAAGATGAAGTCGTTAGCGGCTAGATCGTGACTAAAGCCAGTTTTAACCAGAATAGAATTGCCATCGTCTATGACTTTGATGGCACGCTCTCTCCGCAACCCATGCAGGAATACACGGTACTGCCCAAACTGGGCGTCGTGCCAAGCGAATTCTGGGCCGAGGTCGATCGCGAAGCCAAGGCCACCGAAGCAGAACCAATGCTGGTCTATATGCGTCATCTCATCGAGCTGGCCGAGGCCAAAGGCATCCACATAGGGCGCGAGGACTTCACCGCCATGGGTGCCGCCGTGCAGTACTACCCCGGCGTGGAGGACTGGTTCGACCGCATCAATCATTTCGTGACCAGCACATCACGGAATCCGGTGGAGATCGACCACTACATAATTTCAGCCGGAATCCACGAGATTCTGGAAGGTGTGTCTATTCGTGAGCAGTTCAGGCGCGTGTATGCCTCGGAGTACTACTACAACCACCACAATACGGCGACCTTCCCCAAGCTTCTGATCACCGACACGACCAAGACCCAGTTCCTGTTCCGCATCAACAAGGGGCTGGAGCATCTAAGCCAATCCATCAACGCTCATATGGATGAAGAAGCCCGCGCCGTACCGTTTCGCAATATTGTCTACATCGGGGATGGACTCACCGATGTCCCCAGCATGGCGGTAACCAGGCAGAACGGGGGAAATGCGATCGCTGTATATAACGAAAGCTCAGAAAAGGAACTGAAGGTCTGTCGCGGCCTACTCGAAGCCAGGCGAGTGAATTTCATCGCTCCGGCTGATTACCAGGCGGGCAGCATTCTGGAGAAACGCACGCAGACGCTGCTGCGTTCCATTATTACGGATATCGAATACCAGCAGGAACTGCATGCCTGCCGGAATGAAAACGGTTTACCTTAGAGCCAGACACGCTTTAACGCAGGCGTTTGCTCAGGCCGTGCTCGAATACCCTCAATTCCCCCCGCTCCATTCGTTGCCATTCCTCGTTATCAGTCAGAGGCTGGGTCGCCACAACACTCACCACGTCATTCGGTGTGGTCTCGGCAGCGAAATCGATTGCCACCTCTGCGTCGATCAGTCGCGCATCACCGAATGGTGCTCGACGGGTAATCCAGCACATCTTGGTGCTGCAATGGGCGTACAGATGCCGACTGTCACTGAGTAAAAAATTTGCCACACCGAGCGCATCCAGCTCCCAACCCAACTCGGTCATGTAGCGATGCAGGGCATGATTGGGCGGAGCCTGTGGAAACTGCTCCCGAATGCGATCAAGCAACCAACAGAAGGCATGCTCGCTGTCGGTGGTGCCGACGGGCTGGTAGAACTTAAGACCCCTCTTTTTTATGCCCTT
>JBFKKS010000231.1:0-4151 GCA_041630955.1 Nevskiales bacterium | reverse complement strand
CTGGGTTGTCGCATAGACCGCGTCGGTGAGTTGTTCAGAAGCCTGCCCGCCATTGGCAACGTTGAACTTGATGCCGAAGTCACCATCTGGGCCGGCAGGGTTATGGCTGGCGGTAAGCAAAAACCCGCCTGCGGCGCCATACTGCCTGATCAGGCTTGAGGCGGCCGGCGTTGAAAGCAGTCCACCCTGACCAACGATAACCTGAGCCACGCCATGCGCTGCCGCCATCTCCAGAATGGTCTGTATGGCTACCCGGTTGTGGAAGCGGCCATCGCCACCGAGCACCAGCGTCTTGCCCTGTATTTCGCCGATATTCAGAAAGATCGCCTCAACGAAACTTTCCAGGTAATGCGGTTGCTGAAAAACCTTAACCTGCTTGCGCAGTCCGGCGGTGCCGGGTCGTTGGTCACTGAAACTGGTAAAACTGACTTCGCGTGTCATGGCATCCAACTAACGTTAAACCAACGCATAGCATATAGTGGTGGAGTGAATACGCGTACCCATAAGACATTGTTGCAGCAGGGCAGGCCGCGAAGTCTATCTGGCCTGATGGGGCTCTATGAGAGCAATTATGCGCGTTTCATGCGTTTGGCCCCCTACCGGGAGCTGCCGTTTGAGGAGGCCGTATCGCAGTCACCTGTCGACAGCGACCTGCACCTGCGGGTACTCGAACGCTGTAAATTCACCACGACCCTGCATCTCACCTACTGGTTCGAAAACGGGGAAGAAAGAACGGCTGACCCTGATCTCACTGTCAGGCTGTATCACGATACGGGGCAGGCAGAGGCCCTGCACTGCAGCCATCACCCGCGCTGCGTCGCGCTGCGTAACTTCAAATACCAGGAAAAATCCGTGCTTGAGTCCCAGTGGGGCCGTAATCTGATGCTCAACAAATGGCTCGATTATTTATTGGAGCACCAGCATTGCTTTATTACGGACTCCAGTCGGCTCAGTAGCTAAACGGCCAGGCCATGAAGTAGCGCTTGATGCGCAGCCAGATGCCGTAAAGACCTAGTGGCTCAAAGATCATGAAACCGATCACCAGCAAGGCAAACAGCAGGGTCGACTGCTGGCTGGAGTTCAGTTCGCTGATGTAGGGCAGGTGGCGGCCCACGGTTTCCATGATGGGAGACAGCACCACGAAGGCGACCGGACCTGCCACCGCACCAAACACGGTGCCAACGCCGCCCAGCACGATCATGGCGATGTATTGCACTGACATGAGCAGGTTGAACGGCGGCTCCACGGTGAGAAACTGCTGCTGGAAGGCAAACATGGCGCCTGCCACACCCGCAAAGAATGAGGACAGTCCGAAGGCAATGATCTTGGTGCGGGCCGGATTGACGCCCATCACTGCAGCCGCAAGGTCATGGTCACGCACGGCCATCATGGCGCGGCCAATGTTTGAACGCACCAGATTGCGAATGCCAAACACACTTGCAAGGCTCAGCACCACAAACAGTGCATAGAGTTTCAGTTCAAAGGTGATTTCCAACCCGGCGATATGCCAGCTTTCGGTAAAGCCTGTCAGGCCACCGTTATTCTCCTCGGCAAACCAGGAGTAGATGGGTACGGCAATCCCGCCCACGCCGCCCGTCACATCGGGGAAGGAGAGCAGGACGTGATTGACCAGGAAGATCAGGCCCACCGTCACGATCGCAAGATACAGGCCCTCCAGTCTCAGGGCGAATGGGCCGATGGCCAGCCCCACGGCGGCTGCCAGTAATCCCGAAACCGGCAGGATCAGCCAGAACGGCACCTGCCATTGCGTGCCCAGCACTGCTGCTGTGTAGGCCCCTATCGCCAGGAAAGCCGCATGCCCGAGGCTGATTTGTCCGGTGAATCCGGTCAGGATCATGAGTGCCACGGAACCCACGATGGCCACCATGGTCAGGTTGGCGATGGTGATCCAATTGTTAGTGGCGACGAACGGAAAGACCAGGATAGCGATGCCCAGCAGAGCCAGCCCGCGGCGCTCCCAGCGGCCGAGCAGAATCTTACGGTCATCCAGGTAATCAGTAACCAGCGGCCTATTTGGCATCAGACTCTTTTAACCTCTTCTTCGCCGAACAGGCCGTAGGGTCTCACCATCAGGAACAGGATCATGATGACGTACGGAAATACGGTGTGAAAGTTGTGGCCGAAGCTGCCCAGCATGGGGTTTACGTAACCCTGGGCCCAGAGTTGCAGTACACCCAGCGCGAGTCCGGCTATGACTGCACCCAGTGCTGATTCCAGCCCGCCCACCAGCACGGCCGGGAAGGCAGCAAGCGCAACATAAGCCAGGTTGATCTCGACCTGTCTTGGGAACATGCCCAGAAATATCCCAGCCAGCGCCGCCAGCATACCCGCGATCAGCCAGGTCACGCCCAGTGTCCTGCCCACGGGAATGCCCAGTGTCAGGGCGGCTTCCTGATCGGAAGCGGCAGCCCGCATGGCGACCCCTATGCGGCTGTAGCGCATAAGCATGAAATAGCAAGCCAGGGCGAGGCCGGCGGCCACCAGTGACACCAGTGCATTGAGCATGAGCTTGATACCCATGACATCGATCGTGGCAGTCGTTTCCCAGGGCGTTGGCATGCCGTAAGGGTGGCTGCCCCAGATCAATTCAATACAGATGCGTAACAGGTAGCCGATAAATATAGTCAGGATGATGGTCACGAACACGGGCCGGCCCAGCAAGGGACGCAGCACAACGCGCTCCACGGCCATGCCGACCAGGCCGGTGCCAAGCATGGCGCAGGGCAGCGCCAGTAGCCATGGCAAGCCTGCCTGGCACAGGCTGACCATCAGGAACGCGCCAAGCGTGAGCAGATCCCCATGGGCAAAGTTGAACACCTTTGAAGCCTTGTAGATGGCGACAAAGCCGAGCGCGATAAGCGCATAGATGGCACCCAGTGCCAGACCCGAGGTGGTGAGCTGTATGAAAGTCGTCATGCGGCTTCCTGATTCTTGCTGTACAACGCTTCTATCATCCCGGCGTAACGCGCCATGACATTCTTGCGGCGTACTTTCTGTGTTGCTGTCAGTTCGTCGTCATCCTGGTGTAGTTCCTTGGGCAATAACTTGAATTTGCGCACCTGTTCAACGCGGGCCAGGGCCTGCTCGTTTATGCGCAGAATCTCAGCATCGATCAGCTTGATGACATCGGGCTTGGCTGCCAGGTCAGGGAACGAGGTATAGGCCAGGTTTCGTTGCTGCGCCCAATTGCCCACCATGTCGTAGTCGATCTGGATCAGCGCGGCCACAAACGGGCGTGCATCGCCGATTGAAACGACTTCCTTGATGAAGGGACTGGTCTTGAGCGCGTTTTCAATCTTGGCCGGCGCGATATTCTTGCCGCCAGCCGTGATCATGATTTCCTTCTTGCGGCCGGTGAGCCACAAATAATCATCTGCGTCTATTTCGCCAATATCACCGGTGTGCAACCAGCCCTCACTGTCGATGGCTTCTGCCGTGGCCTCGGGGTTATCCAGGTAGCCCTTGATGATGCTTTCGCAGCGAACCAGTAATTCGCCGTCATCGGCAATCCGGTGCTCAACGCCCTTGATCGGCTGGCCCACGCTGCCCAGACGCATTGCCCCGGGGCGATTGTAGTGACTCAGCCCGGACAGTTCGGTCATGCCATAGCCCTCGGTAACGGGAATGCCAATAGCATGCAACCAACTGAGTAACTCAGGCGCGATCGGTGCGGCGCCAGAACCCGCGTAGCGGCAGCGCCCCAGCCCGAGGCGTTCACGCAGGGCGGCAAATACCAGGCGGTCGACCAGCCAGCCCTTTAATTTCTCGCCAGCTGATAAACGCCCGGACAACCGCTGCTCGGCAATGCTCTCACCGATGGCCAGGCAGCGCCGGAACAGCCAGCGCTTGATGGGGTCCGCATCCAGCATTTTCACCTGTACCGTGGCAGCCATCTTCTCCCAGATGCGCGGTACGCCCAGGAACAGTGTCGGGGCCACTTCGGCCAGGTCTTCGCGTACCGTCTCGATGGATTCCCCAAAATGGACCGTGGTCCCTTCGGTGAGGGCAAAGAACAGGGTGTAGATTTTCTCCGCAACATGGCATAACGGCAGGTAGGACAGTACGCAATCGCCGGCCGATACGCCCAAGTCCTGCGCCTGGTTGCGCACCAGTGCCAGTGCACTGTGATG
>JBFKKS010000230.1:0-4190 GCA_041630955.1 Nevskiales bacterium | reverse complement strand
GCTGCCCGGCAGCCCTGCGCTGGACAAGGGCAATAGCGCGATTGGCTGTCGGGATGCTGGTGGCGTGCTGCTGCCGGATGACCAGCGTGGTCTGCCGCGCCCGATTGCTCCGGGTTTCTGTGACGTGGGCGCTTTTGAAGGTCAGCCCGGCCCGGCCATTTTAGGCCTGCCGGTGACCAACCAGCAGGGCCCGACGGATCCGACCCCGACCAAGGGCACGGCGAATAACGACGTGATGACCTTTACCCTGACCGGTCCGGCCGGCGGCCTGAGCCTGCAGCAGCTGGTACTCAGCGAGAGCGGTCCCGGCGATGCCCAGCAGAGCGTGGCCGGTATCTATGCGCAGGCCGACCTGGACGGCAATGGCACCATCAATGGCACTTCGGATACGCAGGTATTTGGTGGTGCGGATGGCAGCGTGACGGTGACCTTCAATCCGGCAGTGACGGTAAACCCGGGCCAGACGGTGGTGATCACGATTCGGGTGAACCTGAGCAATACGATAGTGGAGAACAGCATGGACATGACGATGCTGCTGGCCGGCCTGCCGATGATCGGCGTGCTCGGCCTGATGGGACTCGGTGGCATTGGGCGCAGTGGCCGCCGCCCCTTTATGGCCATCCTGTTGGTGGTGGTCACGAT
Source organism: Nevskiales bacterium (assembly GCA_041630955.1). Classification (GTDB taxonomy): domain Bacteria; phylum Pseudomonadota; class Gammaproteobacteria; order Nevskiales; family CAJXLF01; genus JBFKKS01. The sequence goes on along the minus strand of JBFKKS010000230.1, from coordinate 3,548 downwards.
CAGTCTGACCGGCTGCATAGAGTTACTGCTGGGTTCGATTGACGATGATGATGACGACGATGGCGGTGGCGGCGTTGTGCCACCCGCGGCAACCCAGAGCTTTACCTTTACGGTGACGGATGTGAATCCGGCTGATCCGAATACGGATTACCAGCTGAATCCACAGCCGACGCAGCAGATTACCGTGACCAAGTAGCCTGTTGCTTGATGAGGCAAAGCCCCCGCATGTCGGGGGCTTTTTTGTGGGCGAATGGTGGCAGGCAGCGCCATCCGCTAAAATGCCGTTCCTTTCGCATTATTGATTCCTATGTCCGTCTACACCGCTGTGAGCGAAGCCGAGTTGCGTGCCTTCCTGGCGGCCTACCCTGTAGGCGAGCTGCAATCCTATGAGGGAATCAGTGCGGGTATCGAAAACACCAATTATTTTGTGAACACCAGCGATGGCCGCTGGGTACTGACCCTGTTTGAACGTGCCCGCGAGGAAGACCTCCCGTACTTCCTTGGTTTGATGGACCATCTGGCCCATCGTGGCGTACCGAGCGCCAGCCCGCTGGAAGATCATCGCGGCCGCCTGCTGACCCGGTTGAATGGCAAGCCGGCGGCACTGGTTCACCGGCTGGATGGCAAACACGTCATGCAACCCTCATCCGGCCAGTGTCATGAGCTAGGGAGAGGGCTGGCAGAGATGCACCTGGCGGGCCAGTCGTTCCAGTTCAAACGCGTGGATTGCCGCGGTACCCAGTGGCGCGAGACGACAGCTGCAGCACTGGCACCCAAGCTGGATCAGGACGAGGCCGAGTTGTTAACTGATGAGTTGGCTTACCAGGCGCAGCAGAATACTGCCGAACTGCCCAGTGGTGTTGTGCATTCTGATTTGTTTCGTGACAACGTGTTATTCGATGAGGGGCGCTTGTCGGGATTGATTGATTTCTACTTCGCCTGTAATGGCGTGCTGTTGTACGACCTGGCCATCACGGTAAATGACTGGTGTCTGATGCCGGATGAAACTGGTACGAATGACAGCACCGACCGTTACCAAGCACTCATCACGGGCTATGCCGAGGTGCGTCCCTTTACCGAGGCCGAGGTGGCTGCCTGGCCGGCGCAGCTACGCGCCGGCGCGCTGCGTTTCTGGCTGTCGCGTTTGTATGACTGGCACTTTCCACGCGATGGTGAAATGACCCACAGCAAGAATCCCGACGATTTCAAGTCCCTGTTGCTGCAACATCGCGAACAGCCACCCAGCCTGCAAGCCGGTTAGGCGCCATGCTGGCACTGGCATCACGCATTGATGGGTTCAATGCCCGTATAGGGCGTGTTGTTGCCTGGGGCACAGTGGCGATGGTGCTGATTTACTTTGCCGTCGTGCTGCTGCGCTATGCCTTTGATTTTGGCTCCATCGCGATGCAGGAATCAGTGACTTACCTGCATGCACTGGTATTTATGGGGGCTGCTGCCTATACCCTTCAGCGTGATGGCCATGTACGGGTGGATATCTTCTATGGCCGCTGGTCTGAACGCGGCAGGGCGTGTGTCGATCTGTTTGGCAGCCTGTGTCTTCTCATGCCTTTTGCGCTGAGCCTGCTGGTTTTTTCCTGGGGGTATGTTGGTTCAGCCTGGTCACGCATGGAAACCTCCGCCGAGCCGGGTGGCTTGCCCTTCGTTTACCTGCTCAAGACGCTGATCCTGGTGATGGCAGTGCAGCTCACGTTGCAGGCGGTATCACAGGCCCTGAAGGCATGGGCCATCTTGCGGGCGACTGATTGATGGAATTCGTGGCCCTGCTGATGTTTCTGGCCGTTTGCGCTGTCCTGCTGCTGGGTTACCCGGTGGCCTTTACGCTGGGCGGTGTGGCACTGGCTTTCGGCGGGCTGGGGGTTGCCCTGGATGCCTTTTCAGTCAGTACGCTGTGGGATATATCCAGCCGGCTGTTCGGCATCATGGGTAATGAAACGCTGATAGCTGTGCCGCTGTTTGTTTTCATGGGTGTCATGCTCGAACGCGCCCGCATCGCTGAGGACTTGCTCGAGTCGATGGCCGCCCTGTTTGGCTCCCTGCGCGGCGGGCTGGGCATCTCGGTGGTGCTGGTAGGGGCCCTGCTGGCCGCCAGTACCGGCATTGTGGGTGCGACGGTTGTGACCATGGGTCTGCTGTCCCTGCCTACCATGCTACGCCGTGGTTATGCTCCCGAAACCGCCACGGGTGTTATCTGCGCCGCCGGCACGCTTGGCCAAGTGATTCCCCCATCTATCATCCTTGTGCTGCTCGGTGATGTGCTGTCGTCCGCCTACCAGCAGGCACAGCTGGATATGGGTATCTGGTCCACGGATACCGTGTCCGTAGGCGACCTGTTCGTCGGCGCCTTGATACCCGGCCTGTGCCTGATGGCGCTATATATGGGCTGGCTGATTATCCAGGCCTGGCGACATCCCGAGCGCATGCCTGCCATTCCCGCCGACGAAAGGGCGGCGATGATCAAGGCCGGCATGCTGCGGCATCTGCTAGGTGGCCTGTTACCGCCGCTGTTGCTGATTGTGGCCGTGCTGGGTTCCATCATGCTCGGCATTGCCACCCCCACCGAGGCGGCCTCGGTGGGTGCAGTCGGTGCGATGCTGCTGGCTGTTGTGAGACGGCAATTCGGCAAGCGCCAGGTTGGCGAGGTCGTACAGTCGACCACGCAGGTCACCAGCATGGTGTTCATGATCCTGATCGGTGCCTCGATGTTTTCGCTGGTATTCAATGCCTATGGCGGAGACGAACTGGTGGCAGAGTTGTTGCAGTCACTGCCAGGCGGGGTGTTTACCGCCATGTTCGCCGTGATGCTGCTGATGTTCCTGCTCGGTTTTATTCTCGACTTTATCGAGATTACCTTCGTGGTGGTGCCGATTGTGGGGCCGGTGCTGCTGGCCATGGGGCTGGACCCGGTCTGGCTAGGCGTGATGATGGCAGTGAACCTGCAAACTTCTTTCCTAACGCCGCCGTTTGGTTTTGCCCTGTTCTATTTGCGGGGTGTCGCACCACCGGAAGTTTCCACCGGACAGATTTATCGCGGAGTCGTGCCATATATCGGCATCCAGGTCGGCATGCTGGCGATACTGGCATTATTTCCCGCCCTGGCCACCTGGCTGCCGGGCCTCGTTTACGGCAACTGAGCGGCCGGGCGATAAATCATTAGCAGGCTGGGTTCGGAGCAGATATAAAGTCGGCCGTCCGGCGCCAGTGCGACACCTTCCGGGTCACTGGCTTCGATGCGAAGCTTGCCTATTAACTGCCCACTTCGACTGTATTCCCGCAGGGTACGATTACGGTCGCTGACGATGAGCAGGCTATCGGTTTGCGGAACATATTCCGCACCGGCATAGTCCAGTGGTTCGCGCCAGAAGTTGCGCAATCCGACTCGCCATAACTCTGAAAGCTGCTGGTTGTGAATCGTATACACCGCCTGGGGTTTGGATTCGGTCACGGCGAACAGGGTTTTTTGAACCGGGTCGTAGGCCAGGCCTTCTACCCCCTGGTTGCTACCCTGCTTGTGAAATTGCGCCAGGCGC
>JBFKKS010000229.1:0-4199 GCA_041630955.1 Nevskiales bacterium | reverse complement strand
GAAAGGTTTCCGCCCCGATCTGGCGCACCGCCACGCCATCTGCAAACAGCCCGACCTGCTCCAGCACCACCCGTTCGCCCGCTTCCATGGCCGCGTAAAAGCAGGCCGAATCCTCGGCTTCCACGCCGATAACCTTGACGCCCGGTCGGGCATGCTTGAACCAGGCGGCTATCCCAGCGGCCAGTCCACCGCCACCAACCGGCACGAATACCGCATCCAGCTCACCGTTCCGCTGCTGGTCGATCTCCATACCAACTGTGCCCTGCCCGGCAATAACATCGGCGTCGTCATAGGGGTGTACATAGGTCAGACCCTGCGACTCGGCCAGTTCCCGTGCGGCCTTGCTGGCATCGTCGTAACTATCACCAGCGAGTACGATATTCCCACCGAGTGCGGCCACCGATTCCACCTTGATCCCCGGGGTGGTTGTGGGCATCACGATGGTTGCCTTGATAGCCAGCTTCTGTGCCGCCAATGCCACCCCCTGCGCATGGTTCCCGGCAGAAGCGCAGATCACGCCGCGCTCGCGTTGCCCGGCATCCAGGCCAGCCATCTTGTTATAGGCGCCGCGCAGCTTGAAGGAATAAACCGACTGCAGGTCCTCACGTTTGAGCCAGATCTCATTTCCCAGGCGGGCGGAAATCCTCGGCGCATGTTCAAGCGGTGAACGAACAGCCACTTCATAAACCCGCGCGTCACGGATACGTTGCGCATAGTCGTCCAACAGGTTATCCAGTCTGTCTGCGGGGTCCTGGCGCCGTTCAAATTCTTCCAGCAGCATGTTATTTGATCGCAATCGGTGAATGCAGCGGGCATTCTACTTGTCTGCCCCCCTGCATACTATGCCCGCCTTAAGCATGGACTCTGGGCATGTTAGGCGGGCTTCTCTTATGATAGGCACCCACAAGTCATTAATTACCTCCCCAGACGGACTGACTGCGCCTTATGCATAAACGCATTACTTTTATAGGCGGCGGCAATATGGCCGCCAGCCTGATCGGCGGCCTCCTTCAGGATGGTCATCCAGCCAAACTGATTTCAGTCGTTGAGCCAATGGACGAACGCCGCCTTTATATGAGCGCCGAGTATGGTGTCGCCTGTAGTGCTACGGCTGACCTCTCCAGTGCTGAAGTAGTCGTACTCGCCGTCAAACCCCAGGTCATGCAGGTGGTCGCGCGACAATTATCCGCGCAAGTGCAGGCACATGGTCCACTGGTCATTTCAATCGCTGCCGGTATTCGCTGTGCTGACCTGGCGCGCTGGCTGGACGGCCACAGAAAAATCGTTCGCTGCATGCCCAACACACCCGCCCTGATTCAGAGCGGCGCCACCGGCCTGTTTGCGTTGCCTCAAGTAAGCCATGCTGATCGCACCATCGCTGAGTCTGTCCTGCGGGCAGTCGGGCTCACGCTGTGGGTAGAAGACGAACAGTTAATTGATGCCATCACTGCCATATCGGGTAGCGGCCCGGCCTATTTCTTCCGTTTTATGGAAGCCCTGCAATCCGCCGGCGAAAACCTCGGCCTGAGCAGCGCCAGTGCGCGCCTGCTGACGCTGCAAACCGCCCTGGGTGCCGCTCGCATGGCGCTGGAAAGCAGCGAGGATGTGAGCAAGCTGCGGCGACAAGTGACCTCACCACGTGGCACAACCGAGGCGGCGTTGAAGCAACTGGAAAGCGATGACTTTGCCGGTATCATTGGACGCGCTGCCGAGGCAGCGGCCGCCCGCGCAGCAGAACTGGCAGACGAGCTGGCCACTGACATCGACGAGGACAAGGAATCCGATTCATGACTGGCAATGTCGACAATGCGCTTTTGTTCCTGATCAACAGCCTGTTCGGTCTTTACCTGGCAGTACTGATGCTGCGCATCGCCCTGCAGCTGGTTCGTGCAGATTTCTATAACCCGCTCGCCCAGTTTATCTGGCAGGTCACCCAACCGCTTCTGCAATACCCGGCAAAATATATCCCCCGCTGGCGTAACCTGGACATCGCCGCATTACTGTTCCTGTGGATACTGGCCTTCATCAACATCTGCATTGATATAGCAATTCTAGGCTGGTCCATGAATATTCTGGCCAGCCTCTACATTGCGATACTCAAGCTCATCATTCTTGCACTCAATCTGTATTCTTTCTGCATACTCGCCCAGGCCATCATGAGCTGGGTTGGACCCAACGCGCGCAGCCCGGTCAACAGCCTTTTATGGAGCCTGAACGAACCAATTCTAAGACCGGTACGGCGCGCCATTCCGCCCTTGGGCGGCATTGATATTTCACCCCTTATCGTGATCCTGGGGTTACAGGTTCTGGCGCGCCTGATTCCCTTGCATTACCTGCTTCGATAATCGCTGACATAATCCCGGCATGACGTCCCCCTTCCCCGCCGACTCGGTCGGCCTCGTTGCCCCGCAGACGCTGGATATTGACCAGCCGTTACAGCTTGAGTGTGGCCGTAGCCTGGCCAGTTGCCAGCTCGTGTACGAAACTTACGGCACCCTCAATGCCGACGCCAGCAACGCGGTTCTCATCTGTCACGCCCTGTCAGGCGATCACCACGCGGCCGGCTACCACAGCGAAAACAGCAAGAAACCCGGCTGGTGGGAAAACTGCATTGGCCCAGGCAAGCCATTTGATACGAATCGCTTTTTTATCGTCAGCCCATCTAACCTGGGCGGCTATAAAGGTTCAACCGGCCCAAGCCACCCCAATCCGGAAACGGGTCGCCCCTATGGGCCCGACTTCCCGATTGTCACAGTCCGCGATTGGGTACAGGCTCAATCCCGCCTGGCAGATGCGCTCGGCATCAAATGCTGGGCTGCGGTGGCCGGAGGCAGTCTGGGCGGCATGCAGGCAATGCAGTGGGCCATCGACCTGCCCGATCGTTTGCGTCATACGATCATGATCGCTGCTGCCCCTAAACTATCGGCCCAGAACATCGCCTTTAACGAGATTGCCCGGCAGGCCATCATCTCAGACCCGGACTTTCATGAGGGGCGCTACGAGGACGCCAATGCCGTACCGCGTCGCGGCCTGATGTTGGCCCGTATGCTTGGCCATATCACCTATCTATCTGACAAGGCCATGCGTGCCAAATTCGGGCGCGATCTGCGCCGCTCGAATGAGGGCAAGCCTAATTTCAATTTTGATGTGGAATTCGAAGTCGAAAGCTACCTGCGCTACCAGGGCCAGAGCTTCGTGGACCGCTTCGATGCCAACACCTACCTGCTGATGACCAAGGCGCTGGACTACTTTGACCCGGCGCGTGACTTTGAAGACGACCTCGCCAGGGCTTTTGCCAGCATCCAGGCCAAAAGCCTGGTTGTATCCTTCACCAGTGACTGGCGCTTCTCACCCGAACGCTCGCAGGAGATCGTCAAGGCGCTCGTTGAGGCGGGCAAACCGGTCAGCTATGCAGAAATCCAGTCCGAACTCGGACACGATGATTTCCTGCTGACGCAGCCGGATTATCTGCGTGTGCTGCGTGCCTATTTCGACGGCATCGCTAGTGAGGTTGGAGCATGAGCAGCGATACCCTGGCACTGCGGGCCGACTTTTCCATTGTCAGCCAATGGATCGAACCCGGTGCACGCGTCCTCGACCTGGGCTGCGGCGATGGTGCCCTGCTGCATCATCTCAAAACTACACGCCAGGTAAATGGCTACGGACTCGAAATTGATACCGACGGGGTGGTTGGCTGCATACAGAAAGGCGTGAATGTCATCCAGGCCGACCTTGATGCCGGTCTCGATCAGTTCCAGTCCAACAGTTTTGATTACGTTCTCATGACCGAGGCCCTGCAGGTAGTACAGCGTCCTGACCTGTTGCTGGAAGAAATGCTGCGTATCGGTAAACGGGGGATTGTCACCTTCCCCAACTTCGGACACTGGCGTTGTCGGCTGTCCCTGATGCTCGGCGGGCGTATGCCGGTCTCCCATTCCTTGCCCAACCAATGGTACGACACGCCCAACATCCACCTGTGCACCGTGCGGGACTTTGAACGGCTGTGCGCCAGCAAAGGCATTACTCTGCGCCAGCGTAGTGTTGTCGACCATCACCACCGTTCGACGTTGGGGGCACGCCTGTGGCCCAACCTGATGGGACAAGTCGCACTGTACGAACTGTCCATGTGATTGGCCCCTCGCATGCATTATTGCTTGGTCTGACGCTGACAGTTTCGCTATACTTCGCGGCCTTCACGG
>JBFKKS010000228.1:0-4200 GCA_041630955.1 Nevskiales bacterium | reverse complement strand
GATCTCGCCGCCCACCTGGGCGACCAGCGCCACCTGGGTATGGGCCTGCACCACCCCGCGACTGCTGACCTGTACGCGATAGTTCTGCGGTTCAAGCTTGATCACCTGTACGACCGGTGCCGGCGCCGGCTGGGCCTGCCGGGCGGCGGGTGCCCGGTTACTGATCATTACCTTGGCCAGCGCATAGGCAACCAGCAATATGACCAGCGGCACGATGGCGCGTTTTAACTTATCCAACATCAAGTCTCATCCAGATTGGTTTGATTGGCGTAATCCCCGCCGAGCGCCAGGTGCAGGTTAATGCGATTCTGAACCCGCTGGTTGCGCAGTTCGATCAACGCTCGCTGGGCATCAAAGGCCCGGCGCTGAGCCTCCAGTAAAGTGGTGATATCGACCAGTCCGCTGGCATAGCGTTCTCCGGCCAGTTCCTCGGCCAGTAGCGATTCACGCGTGGCGGTGGCCAGTGCCTGCTCCTGCCCGGCCAGGTAACGCTCGGCTCGCAGAGCCGACTCGACCTCCTGAAAGGCCTGCAGCGCGGCGGCGGCATAATCCCAGACTGCCTGCTGCTGGAGCGCCTGCCCCTGCTCGCGCTGGGCTTCCAGCCTGCCGCCCTGGAACAGGGGCGCGGTAAGCTGGGCGGCAATGCGCCAGGCAAGATTGTCCAGATCAAATACATCACTGAATTCATTACTGCTGCTGCCATCAATGCCCGTCAGGGTCAGGCTCGGCAGCCAGTTACGCTGGACAGCAACGTTACGAGAAGTCTCGGCCAGCAACCGCAGACGGGCCGCCTGCAGGTCGGGGCGTCGCTCGACCAGTTGGGCCGGCACGCCGGCGGCTGGTGTGGGGGGCAGCCCCGGTAATTCATTGGCAATAGCCAATTGCCGGTTTGGATAGTCACCCAGCAGGGTTTCCAGGGCCAGCACCGTGTTATCCGCTTCGATGCGGCGTGCCTCAAGACGACTCTGCGCGCTGGCCGTATTAGCTCGCGCCAGGCTCACGTCCAGTGCATCGCCGATGCCGCTGCGATAGCGTTCCTCGATAACGGCCAGGCTCTGGGCAAAGCTTTCCGCCGTGTGCTCGGCGAGCTGTTGCTGGCGTACCGCTGCCACCGCGTTGTACCAGCCTCGTGCGATATTGGCGGCCAGAGACAAGCGGGCGGCCGCCAGGTCGGCCTCAACCGCGCGGTAGTCGAAAAAGGCCGCACGCGATTGGTTGGAAAGCCGGCCCCACAGGTCCAGTTCCCAGCTTAGCTGTGCCTGCAGGCCAAACTCATTGCCCTTGACCTCGACCCCGCCCACTTCCTGCTTGCTTCGTGCACCGCTGAGTACGGCTGCCACTTGTGGCCAGCGGTTGGCGTTCACAACACGCTGCTGGGCCTGTGCCGCCCGTACCCGACTGGCGACCGAGAGCAGGTTAAAGTTACCCGTCAGCGCGCGGTTGACCAGCGCCTGTAGTTCCGCGTCGTCGAACTGGCTCAGCCAGCCGGCCACCGGCTCACCACTGGCATCGGCACCCTGCCATGCGGCCGGGGTTTGCAGTGGCAATTCGGGCTGCTCGTGCACGGCCACACTGGCACAGCCAGCCGTCAGCAACAGGCTGATAAGGCAGCAGATTCGAGCGTGAGGCGAGGCAAACATAGGCTTCTGACCGTGGGCGAGCCTACAAGTTACCCCGCTGTCAGGTCACCTACAAGGCGTTGGCTTATATGGCGAAGTGATTATTCCGTGTCAGCGCAGCCATCATGCCAATCAAAACAGAAATGCCCACCGAATGAGACGATATTCGGGAACCAGACGCTAATGTGGTCTTCGACCGCTTCACCCTCGATCAGGTAGGGGTTGTTGCCATTGGTTGCCGGGTCATAGGTGCCGGTGCTGATATTGGTCCGGTCTGCTGAATCATCAAACGTGCGGGCTAGCAGGCGCCGTTCGGCGTCAGCCTTATGCGCTTCCGAATTGCCTTTCAGATGATAGTCCAGCCAGGCGAGGTTGTAGTAATGACCCAACTGGTTGCCCAGTGCTGAGGTATTACTGAAGGGTGCCACCGGATTCATGAGGCGATAGGGCACATAGTGCCACTCGAAATGCGAACTGGCGCGCAGGCCAATGGACATCATTGGCACACCATCTTCCAGCAGATGCAGGCTATTGACGACCGGGGTATGAATCAGCGGATCCCAGTCCACTGGATAGGGGCCATAACCGGCCTGCTGCTCGCTGTACTGGATCATGGTCGGGACATGCAGCTTTATTTCCGGTGCCGGCCGACTGTAGCCATCCATGACAATAGCCACGTCAAAGCGCTTTTCCGGGTCGAGATTGGCCATATCCAGCGAGGCAGCCGTACCCGCGGAGTGGCCGACTATTCCGAGGCGGCTGATGTCCATACGCTCTGACCAGGGGGCCTGGCCACTGGCCAGCCAGTCGGCCGCATCGAAGGCGGCGAAACCGTAACGGGGGCGAAAATGCGCCTGATAGACTTCTGCAGTCTCGTCCATCCAGGCTTGCACCTCCTCACCGCCAGCAAGGTTCATAGGTGATCCGACTGAAACGGGAGATTGCTCGGGCGTTGAATCATACCCCGCGCAATCCCCCTGTTCCTGCACGCCCGCTTCCTGCGGCTGCTTCCAATCGCCCTCGGGGTCGCAGTAAACCTCCATTGGGTTCGGCTCGGTTTCAGAAGGAATCTGACCCTGAGGCGTCACGGCGACGACGATGTAACCGTTTTCGGCCAGCTGCTGGCTGTAGGCGGCAAACAGCCAGGTGTCAGCAGCGTAACCCGGTATCAGCAGTACTACCGGATACGGGCCGGCGTCGACCTCACCCGTGACGGGGTCGGTATAGTCTTGCGGCGGCCCGTACAGCTCGGCTGCCAGCTGTGCGCCGTATCGATTTGTAAACGTGGTGGCCAGGAAGCTGCCGCGTCCCTCGTCTGCCCAGGTCATGCGATAGGGGTCGTGGTAAATCTCGCGGTTGTTGGGGTCTTCGAAATAGGGCGCGATGTAGGGCGCAGTGCGGCTTGTCCAGTCGACATGGGACTGCTGATCGATGCCGGTTTGCTGATTGAGTGCAAAGTCCTCGGCACCCCTTGCCTCGTCCCCCTTGGGCGTAAAACTGAAGCCTGACGTCGGGCTGTTGGGCGTATTGCCCGCTGAGGTATTTGAAGAATCACTGCCACCACAGGCAGCCAGGCCACCAACGATTCCCGCTACGATCATTCGCTGAAAAAACCGCATACCTTCCCCCTCCACAAGCGATTAACTGGATGATGCGCGCATTTAGGCCCTGCTCAGGCCAGTGCTTACACTACTGTCCTTGCACTATTCTTTTGCGACTAGCGTACTTAAAGAGTAACAAAAACCTGGTCGCCCTCAACCTCCACCGGCCAGGTCTTGAGCGCCTTTTCCGAACGCACGGCGTTGAGCAACTGCACACCTGGCGGGAAGTTGGCCCACTCCTTCACTTTGCCGGTGCGAATATCAAAACGCGCCCGGTGCAGCGGGCATTGCACGCATTCGTCATCCACGATCTTGCCCTTCTTCAGGGGGGCGAATACGTGGGTGCAGCGGTGCTGGGTGGCAAAGAAACCATCCGACAGGTGAAAGATCAGTACATCTTCCTCGCCGGCCTTGATCAGCCGGCTCTCGCCCTGGGGTATATCGGTGGTCTTGCAGGCTTCAACGCGCATCGTGTTCCTCCTTATATTGGTTTAGAAAAAGTCCTGATGGATTACAGGAGCTTTTCGATATCCTTGGCCAGTGATTCGGGCTTGTCGGTGGGGGCGTAACGCTTCACCACCTCACCATTGCCATCGACCAGGAACTTGGTGAAGTTCCACTTGATGCCCTTGGAACCGAGCAGCCCGCCCTTCTCTTCTTTCAGGTACTTGTACACGGGATGGGCGTTGTCGCCGTTCACATCCACCTTGGCAAACATCGGGAAGCTCACGTCATAAGTCAGCGAGCAGAAGTTCTTGATCTCATCCTCGTCGCCCGGTTCCTGGTGCCCGAACTGATCGCAGGGAAAACCCAGCACCACCAGCCCCTTGTCGCGGTAATCCTTGTACAGCTTTTCCAGGCCCTTGTACTGCGGGGTGAAGCCGCACTTGCTGGCGGTGTTCACGACCAGCATGACCTTGCCCTTGTAGGCATCCAGGCTGCTGTCCTTGCCGTCAATGGTCTTGACCTTGTAATCGTAG
>JBFKKS010000227.1:0-4202 GCA_041630955.1 Nevskiales bacterium | reverse complement strand
TACGGCGGCGAGGTGCATAGCGCCGGCATCGTGACCGGCATCGGCATCGTATCCGGAACGCCCTGTGTGCTCATTGCCAATGACGCCACGGTCAAGGGTGGCTCCTACTACCACGAGACGGTGAAGAAGCACGTCCGTGCGCAGGAGATCGCCGGTTTCAATCGCCTGCCCTGCCTGTACCTGGTCGACTGCGGCGGTGGTTACCTGCCGGAGCAGGATCGCGTGTTCCCCGACCGCGATCACTTCGGCAATGGCTTCTGGCGCCAGTGCCGCATGTCGGCCTCCGGGCTGCCCCAGATCTCCACCGTCTTTGGTGGCTGTACCGCCGGCGGTGCGTACATCCCTGCCCTGTCTGACCAGGTCATCATGGTCGAAGGCAATGCCCGTATTCACCTTGGTGGCCCCTCCATCGTCTAGGTCGCGATTAACGAAGTGGCCGATGGCGAGACCATCGGTGGTGCTGCCATGCAGACCCGGGTATCGGGTGTGTCGGACCACCTGGCCCGCGACGAGGAACATGCCATGGCCCTGCTGCGTGACCTGGTGGCCAACCTGAACATGCCACCCAGGCTCACGCATAACGAACCCTACGAGCCCCCGCGCTACGACCCCGAGGAACTGACCGGCATCATCAGCCACGACCGCCGCATTCCCTACGACGTACATGAGGTTATCGCGCGGCTGATCGACGGCAGTGACTTCCAGGCCTTCAAGCCCGAGTGGGGCGAAAGCCTGGTCTGTGGCACGGCCCGCATCCATGGCCACCTGGTGGGCATCCTGGGCAACAACGGCGCGCTGTTTTCGGATTCTTCCCTCAAAGGCGCGCACTTCATATCCATGTGCGAGCAGCGCGGCATTCCGCTGCTGTTCCTGCAGAACATCTCCGGCTTCATGGTCGGTTCCGAGGCCGAGCGTGGTGGTATCTCCAAGGACAGCGCCAAGATGGTTTATGCCGTGGCCACCGCCAGCGTGCCCAAGCTGACCGTGGTCATCGGCGGTTCCTACGGGGCTGGCAACTACGGCATGTGCGGTCGCGGTTTCCGTCCCGACTTCCTGTTTGCCTGGCCGACGGCAGAAATTGCCACCATGTCACCGGATATCGCCACCAACGTGATGCTTGAACTGCGGCGCACCAACCTCAAGCTGCCCCCGCCAACGGATGAGGAACTGGATGAACTGGAAACCAGAGTCCGTGACCAGTATGCCGAACAGACCGACCCCTACTACGCGACCTCACGCCTCTGGGATGACGGACTGATCGAACCGGCCCAGACACGCGACATTCTTGGCCTGTGCCTGGCACTGGTGACTTCGGTGCCAGAGAAAACGAACAATCACGTTCGCCGCAGCCCCGTGTTCCGGATGTAATGATGAAAGCATTCTCTAAAGTACTCATAGCCAACCGCGGTGAAATTGCCGTTCGCCTGATCAAGGCCTGTGCCAACCTGAACCTGCAATCCGTGGCGGTGTTCTCCGACGCCGACGAAAACGCACTGCATGTGCAGTTGGCCGATGAAGCCATCCATATCGGGCCTGCCGAGGCGCGCAGCAGTTACCTGGATGCCGAGCGCATCATTGCCGCGGCATTAAAAACCGGCGCGGGCGCCATCCACCCCGGCTATGGCTTCCTGGCCGAGAATGCCGACTTCGCCCAGCGCTGCAGTGATGCGGGGCTGGCCTTTGTGGGCCCCTCGCCGAATGTCATTGCCTCGATGGGGGCCAAGATCGAGGCCAAGCGCATTGCCGAGCAGGCCGGTGTCAGCTGTGTGCCCGGCTATCACGGTGACGATCAGAGCGACGCCACCCTGCTCAAGGAAGCCGAGCGTATCGGTACACCGCTGCTGATCAAGGCCAGTGCCGGCGGCGGCGGTCGCGGCATGCGGCGCATCAATGACCTGGCCACGTTTACCACTGACCTGGGGCTGGCCCGCGATGAGGCCAAGGCGGCCTTTGGTGACCCTGCCGTGCTGCTGGAACGCTACGTCACCGCGCCGCGCCATATCGAGGTACAGATACTGGCCGACCAGCATGGCAATGTGCGCCACCTCTACGAGCGCGACTGCTCGGTGCAGCGCAATTACCAGAAGATTATCGAGGAAGCCCCGGCCCCCAATCTCAAACCAGCATTGCGGGCGCAGATACTGGATGACGCCGTCAAGCTCGCCGCGGCCATCGGCTACGACAGTGCCGGCACCGTGGAATTCGTGGTGGATGCCGAGCGAGAAGAAGCCTACTTTCTCGAAATGAATACCCGCCTGCAGGTGGAGCATCCGGTTACCGAGATGATCACCGGCATCGCGCTGGCCGAGTGGCAGCTACGCATCGCCGCCGGCGAAGCCATCGACTTTGAGCAGCATGAAGTCACGATCAACGGCTGGGCCATGGAAGCCCGGGTCGCTGCCGAGAATCCGGCCGAGGGCTACCGTCCCGAGACCGGACACATCACCGCCTATCACGCGCCTGAAACAAGTGGCCTGAGAATCGACAGCGGCGTGCAGCAAGGCAGCGAGGTCACGCCCTACTACGATTCCATGCTGGCCAAGGTGATCGCCCATGGCAGCACCCGAGACGCCACCATCCGGCGCCTGAAACAGGGCCTGCTCGACTATCGCATTGCAGGCGTCGGGGTAAACAGCCGCTTCCTGCTGGATGTGCTTGATCTGCCCGAGTTCCAAAATGGTGAACACCTCACCAGCCTGCTGGCAAACAGCTACCCCGATGGCTGGGCGTTGCCTGCCATCAGCCCACTGGATCGCGCCCATGCGGCACTGGCCCATCACCTGAACCTGGAACAGGCCGGCAGCCAGTCTATCTGGTCAACGCTCGGCGCCTGGCGCATCGGCGAACGCCTCGGTCGCCCCGGCAGCTACCACTATTACCTGCGCAGCGCGGATGACGAAACCATCCGCATCACCGTCACCGGCCGACAGGGCCATTACCAGGTCAGCCAGGAGGGTCAGACCCTGCTCGATGCCCGCTCTGCGAGCATGAATGATGGTCAGCTTGGCTATCGTGCCGATGGCCAGAAACACCGCATCGAGGCCGTTACCCAAGGCCAGCAGGTCATCCTGCAAACCGATGCAGGCAGCCAAACCTTTACGGCTCTGCTACCCGAACAGGTGTTGCTCGACGAGGCCGGCCAGTCGGCTGCCAGTGGCAATGCCGTTAATGCCCCGACACCCGGCCTCATCGCCGAGGTGCTGGTCAAGGCCGGCGACAGCGTAACCAAGGGCCAGCCCCTGGTGGTCCTTGAGGCCATGAAACTCTTCCAGCAACTGCTCTCGCCTGCCGATGGCGTCATTGCACAGCTACATTGCCAGGCCGGAGATTCCGTCAACGGCGGCGACTGCCTGGTCACGATTGAGGACAACGACAGTGATTGATAAAAGTATTTATCTCGATGAACAGCACATCATGCTGCGTGACCAGGTGCGGCGTTTCGTCGACACCGAGATCGTGCCGCATGGCGAACAATGGGAAGAAGACGGCAAGAGTCCCCGCGCGCTGTTCAAGAAGTTCGGCGAACTCGGCCTGCTTGGCATTCGCTACCCGGAGAAATACGGCGGCTCCGAGATGGACACCATCGCCACGGTCGTCACCTCCGAGGAACTGGCCAGGTCCACCTTTGGTGGCGTGACGGTGTCCCTGATGGTGCACAGCGATATGGCTTCGCCGCACCTGTTCAATGCCGGTACTGAAGAACAAAAGGACAAGTACATGCCCGCCATTGTGGCCGGCGATATCGTCACCGCCGTGGCCGTCACCGAACCCGATGCCGGCTCGGATGTCGCAGGCATCAAGACGCGCGGCGTTAAAGACGGCAACGAATGGGTGATCAACGGCAGCAAAATGTTCATCACCAACGGCGTACATGCCGATCTGTACTTCGTGGCGGTGAAAACCGATATGCAAGCCAAGGGCTCGCGCGGCATGACCATGTTCATGATCGAGAAAGGCACGCCCGGTTTCACCGTGGGCCGCGCCCTGAAGAAATCCGGCTGGCTGTGTTCAGACACCGCCGAGCTGGTGTTCAAGGACTGCCGCGTACCCGAGGCGAATATCCTCGGCGGTGCAGGTCGCGGTTTCTACGCCGTGATGCAGAACTTCCAGAACGAGCGCCTCACGGTGGCTGCACAATCCATCGGCGAGGCCCAGAAAGGCATCGACATCACCGTGCAATACGTACGCGACCGCAAGGCCTT
>JBFKKS010000226.1:0-4203 GCA_041630955.1 Nevskiales bacterium | reverse complement strand
TGCCTCGAAGCAAGCGGGTGTATTAAGGCTTATCAACTACTATCGAGTGCGCGGTCATCAGGCTGCCAACCTGGATCCGCTGGGCATCGCTGAGAAGCCGGACGTGCCTGACCTCGATCCGGGCTTTCATGGGCTCGGTGAAATGGACATGGATAAGGTCTTCAATACAGGCTCTCTGGCCGCTGAACCAACCATGAAGCTGCGTGATATTGAGAAGCTTCTCAAACATGTTTACACCGGCAGCATTGGCGCCGAATACATGTACATCACGGATACGCGCCAAAAACGATGGGTACAGCACCGAATGGAAGGAAGCGCCTTCCAGGAACGGCTTACCAATGAAGAAAAAATAGAAATCCTTAAGCAGCTGACTGCGGCTGAGGGTATCGAGCGTTACCTGCACACACGTTACGTCGGTCAAAAGCGCTTCTCTCTGGAGGGTGGAGATAGCCTCATACCCCTGCTGACAAAAGTCATTGACCAGGCTTGTGGCCACAAGACGGAAGAGGTGGTCATAGGCATGGCCCATCGCGGCCGTCTGAATGTTCTCGTCAATATCCTGGGCAAATCACCACAGGAATTATTTGACGAGTTTGAAGGAAAATATCTTAGTGGCGGTGTCTCCGGCTCTGGCGATGTTAAATACCACATGGGCTTTTCCACTGACGTGGATGTTAGTGGTCATCAATGCCACCTGGTTCTGGCATTCAACCCATCTCATCTTGAAATCGTGAATCCGGTTGTAGAGGGTTCGGTCAAAGCGCGCCAATATCGCCGGGCTGATACAAAAGGCGAACGTGTGCTGCCGGTGTTGATACACGGTGACGCAGCTTTCGCAGGCCAGGGTGTTGTGATGGAAACCCTGCAGCTTTCTCAATCCCAGGGCTACGCAACCGGCGGCACCGTTCACGTGGTGGTAAATAACCAGATCGGTTTTACCACTCCCAATCCGATCGAAGTCGAGCAGGGCCGCAACACACGTACGTCGTTGTATGCCACTGATTTAGCCAAGATGCTGGAAGCACCTGTATTCCATGTTAACGGGGATGATCCGGAAGCTGTCGTGTTTGTCTCTGAAATGGCACTGGATTTCCGCAAGGAATTCAACAAAGACGTCATTATCGACCTCATCTGCTACCGCAGGCACGGCCATAATGAGGCTGATGAACCCTCTGTGACGCAGCCCCTCATGTATCAGGCGATTAAAAACCACCCGACTACAAGAGAGCTCTATAGCCAGAAGTTGCTGAAGGAAGGGGTCATTCCTGAAGGGGGTGCCGAAGTACTGTCTGAGGGCTACAGGGACGGGCTGGATGCGGGACAAAACATTGTCAATCGCACCCTCGGCATGATTGGCAATCAGTACACCGCAGACTGGACGCGACACCAGGATGGCAGTTGGGACATGCCAGTCGATACGCGTTTAAGCACGGATAAGGTGCGCGCTCTGGCAGAAAAGCTGACCTCCCTGCCAAATGGATTTGAGCCCCATGCGCGTGTTAAGCGCATCATTGAGGACCGTCGCAAGATGGCGGCCGGCGCATTGCAGATGGACTGGGGTTTCGCAGAAACCGTCGCCTATGCCTCAATACTGGATGCTGGCTACGAGGTTCGCTTAACGGGTCAGGATGTCGGTCGAGGTACTTTTTTCCATCGCCATGCCGTACTGCATAACCAGAAAGAGCCAGGCTCACACATTCCGCTTAAAACAATAGCCAAACCAGAGGCTTTCCAGGTATGGGATACGCTCCTCTCCGAGGAGGGGGTGCTGGGCTTTGAATACGGATACAGCACTGCCGAGCCCAATGCCTTGCTGATCTGGGAGGCCCAGTTCGGTGATTTTGCCAACGGCGCACAGGTGGTCGTTGACCAGTTTATTTCATCCGGTCTGGCCAAGTGGGGCCGACACTGCGGGTTATGCATGTTCCTTCCACATGGCTATGAAGGTCAGGGGCCGGAACACTCCTCGGCGCGGCTTGAACGTTATCTTCAATTGTGTGCGGAAAACAACATGCAGGTCTGTGTGCCTTCCACACCGGCACAGATGTTTCACATGATCCGTCGCCAGATGCTGCGCCCATATAAGTTACCGCTGATTGTAATGACCCCAAAGAGCCTGCTGCGTCATCGCATGTCGGTTTCCAGTCTTGAGGACTTGTCAGAGGGACGCTTCCAGCTCTTGATACCAGAAACAGCTGAACAAGATAAGGCGAAAATCAAACGAGTTATCCTCTGCAGCGGCAAGGTCTACTATGACCTCCTGCAGGCGCGTGATGAACAGGCCCTGGATGATATTGCAATCCTGCGTCTTGAACAGTTGTACCCCTTCCCACAGGAAGAATATGCAGAGACCCTGTTGCAATATCCCAATGCAACTGAGATTGTCTGGTGTCAGGAAGAACCGGAAAATCAGGGTGCCTGGTACCAGATCAAGCACCGTCTGCAGCAACCACTTACAGATGCACACAAACTATTGCATTCCTCACGTCCTGGTGCCGCATCAACCGCAGTAGGCAACCACAAGCGTCATGTTGAGCAACAGGAGCAGGTGGTTGAAACGGCACTTAAAGGCGGCGAAACGAGTCACTAATAATGATTATCACTAACTATAGAACGATCCTGGAGTCGGCATGAGTATCGAAGTCAAAGTACCGCAACTACCTGAGTCGGTAAGTGAGGCCACAGTTGGGGCATGGCATAAGCAACAGGGTGATGCCGTCCAGCGTGATGAAAACCTGGTAGACCTGGAAACCGATAAGGTAATGCTGGAAGTGCCTTCGGTGGTTGATGGTGCACTGGTGGAAATCCTTAAGCAGGAAGGCGACACCGTCACCAGTGGCGATGTTCTGGCCATTATCAAGGAAGGCGTGGCCGCACAATCAGCCGCAACAGCAGACAAGGCCACGGAGGAAACTCCAGAAGACGAATCGGCCTCCAGCGGGGACGACGCCCCCTTGAGCCCGGCAGTCCGAAAGATGATCAACGAGCACGGACTTGACCCCAGTAAGATTCCGGCAACTGGCAAAGGTGGCCGTTTAGTCAAGGCAGACATACAAGCCTATCTGGATAATAACCAGTCGCAGGCGGCCGATAAACCGGCGGCTGCACCTACGCAACAAGCAACTGCGGCGCCAACTGCAGCCGCGCCATCGCCTGCAACCGCGTCAGGGGATCGCGTAGAGCAGCGAGTACCTATGACGCGAATCCGCGCTCGTATTGCAGAGCGTCTGGTAGAAGCGCAACACACAGCCGCAATCCTGACCACGTTCAACGAGGTCGACCTGCATGAAGTTGATCGGCTTCGCAAGACCTATAAGGAGGCCTTTGAAAAAGAGCATGAGGTACGTTTGGGCTTCATGTCCTTTTTTGTTAAGGCAGCTGTAGAAAACCTTAAAAAATATCCGATTATCAATGCCTCGGTTGATGAGAACGACATCATTTACCACGGCTACTACGACATCGGCATTGCCGTTTCATCACCACGCGGACTGGTTGTGCCGATTTTGCGTGATGTTGACACCATGAACCTCGGGGACATCGAGAAGGCCATACGTCAGTACGGACAAAAAGCCGCCGATGGAAAGCTTGGCCTGGAAGACATGCAAGGCGGCACGTTCAGTATTACCAACGGGGGTGTTTTCGGATCGATGATGTCTACTCCGATCCTGAATCCACCGCAGAGCGCAATTCTGGGTATGCACGGTATTACTCAACGCCCGGTGGTAGTGAATGGTGAGATCAAAATCAGGCCAATGATGTACCTGGCCCTTTCCTATGACCATCGGATCATCGATGGCAAGGAGGCCGTACTGTTTCTGCGCGGCGTCAAGGAAGCACTTGAAGATCCGGCGAGACTGCTATTACAGATCTGATTTTGAACCGCTATAAACGCGATTGATTGGGGGCACTTTGTGCCCCCTCAACGTTTTCCCCGCTTCGCTGTTAGCCGCGATTCATAGGCACAGCAATGACAAGGTTGTAGCAAGCTTATGAGTGATCAATTCGACGTTCTTGTTATCGGTGCCGGGCCAGCTGGTTATGTGGCAGCCATTCGCTGCGCACAGCTGGGTATGAAAACGGCCTGTATCGACAACTGGCTAAATGAGGCGAATGAGCCCTCGCTCGGGGGCACATGCCTTAATGTTGGCTGCATACCGTCAAAGGCCCTGCTGGAATCCTCCGAGTTGTACCACCGTGCCCAGC
>JBFKKS010000225.1:0-4203 GCA_041630955.1 Nevskiales bacterium | reverse complement strand
GGTGGCATGCGTATCGATTGTGAGTATGGCGTAGTAGCCCATTCAGACGGTGACGTGCTGATACATGCACTTTGTGACGCGATGCTTGGCGCGGCAGCGCAAGGTGATATTGGCAAGCACTTTCCCGACAATGACCCAAAATGGGCAGGAGCGGATAGCCGTGAATTACTCAAACAGGTAAATGCGATGCTTGCAGAGGAGGGCTATGTGCTGGTCAATGCAGACCTGACTCTAGTGGCTGAGACCCCTCGCATTGCTGGGCATTTACCTGACATCCGCGCCGCGCTGGCCAGCATCCTAGACTGCGATATCGGTTGTATTAATGTAAAGGCCACTACAACAGAAAAGCTGGGCTATATCGGCCAACGAGAAGGCCTGGCGGCCCATGCAGTGGTTTTGGTAGGCACAATCTGAATCACCTTATTCGGTAGGTCTGGTCCTGCCGCTGCGCAGCAAAACATAGACGGCTCCGCTGCCTCCTTCAGTACGCTGGGCAGGACAGTAGCCCTGTATCTCATCGTACTGTCTCAGCCATAGGTCCAGCTGCGCCTTTAGCACAGCACCCCGCTCGCCCGAGCGTAGGCCCTTGCCGTGAATGATTCTTACGCAGCGCAGATTGCGCCGCTTGCAGCGAACCAGAAACGCTGCCAGTTCCTTGCGCGCCTGTGCTACGGTCAGGCCATGCAGGTCGAGTTCGTCCTCGCGTTCAAACTTCCCGCGCCGAAGTTTGCGTAGCTGGGAGTCCTGCAGTCCTGGCTTGCGATATTCCAGCACCTTGCTGTCATCAGCAGGTTGCACGACCGCTTCTTTCTCAAGTAAATGACTGTAGAGGTTTTCTTCTGCGTTTGAGGCCGGACGTGGTATTGGCCTGGGAGGGGGCAAACGAGCCTGGTGGCGGTCTGGTTTTGCAAGCGGTTGCGCATCACTGACCGCATCACGAAACAGGCTGCGCTCTGATTCTTCTACCTTGCACCGTGTCTGCTGGTCTTTTTTGCGCATTGGATTCGTTTAAAGCTGCTGCCTGAAAGCCAGTATAGGTTAAGATGTGCGCGCAACAGATTTGGTCTAAACCACAGTCTGCTGTGTCCGTCCGCGCCAGCGGAATACCTATTGACTGACCGACAGATTGCCACACCGCATGCTCATCCTGTTATCCAATGATGATGGCTATACCGCTGCCGGACTGCGCTGTCTGATGGACACAATGCGCAGCCGCGGCGAGATCAGAGTCGTCGCGCCTGATCGTAATCGTAGTGGTGCCAGTAACTCGCTTACTCTTCACTCTCCACTACGTGCGCAAATGCATGAAGATGGCGTTTTCAGTCTGGACGGCACGCCTACAGACTGTGTTCACCTTGGTATTACCGGTCTCCTTGAACAGGAACCGGATATGGTGGTGTCAGGCATTAATGCAGGTGCCAACCTGGGAGATGATGTGCTGTATTCAGGCACAGTGGCGGCAGCGATGGAAGGGCGCTTTCTTGGCTTGCCTGCAATAGCAGTCTCCAGTGTTGCAGAACAGCCGGAACACTATGCAACTGCTGCCCGGGTTGCCGGCCAGATAGTAGACAAGCTGAGTAGTGATCCGCTGCCGGCAGACACGATTCTGAATGTTAATGTCCCCGATGTTCCCTGGGATCAATTGCAGGGTTTCCAGGCGACACGTCTCGGGCATCGGCACAAGTCTGAACCCGTCATTAAGTCAGAGGACCCTAGAGGCAGGCCGATATTTTGGATCGGTCGCTCAGGCGCCGAACAGGATGCGGGGGCAGGTACCGACTTCCACGCAGTCAGGCAGGGGTACGTATCAATTACTCCGTTGCATATTGACCTCACCCGTTACACGGCACTGGAACAGGTCGGGGGCTGGGTAGAAGGATTATGAGCGGTCGTCATCACCACGCTTTGGGCCGGGGCATGGCTTCAGACAGGAGTCGCACACGTTTATTGGACAACCTTCGTGCTGAAGGGATTCGATCCGAAGCGGTCTTGGAAGCAATAGGCAAGGTGCCGCGTCATGCTTTTATCGACGAGGCGCTTGCCAGTCGTGCATATGACAATACCGCGCTGCCTATCGGTCATGGGCAGACGATCTCTCAACCATATGTGGTGGCCCGCATGACCGAATTGCTTATGGCCGGGCGCAAGTTCAGTAATGTTCTGGAAATTGGAACAGGCAGTGGCTATCAGACGGCTGTGCTGGCTGAGCTGGGCATGACGGTTTATACGGTTGAACGCATTCGTCCTTTATACGAGAAGACACGCCAGTTGCTACGTAGCATGGGCTACAGTCGTATCCGGTGCCGTCTAAGTGACGGCAGTTGGGGGCTGCCTGACTACGCACCGTTTGACGCCATTATCGTTACGGCAGGCGCGCAAGAGTTGCCTGAAGCCCTGGTGGACCAACTCGCTGAGGGTGGTAGGCTTGTTGCACCAGTCGGTGAAGGCGGCCACCAGAGACTGGTGGTCATCGACCGTACAGAGGAAGGCTTACAGCAAAAGGAATATGATCACGTGATATTCGTCCCATTGATAGCAGGTAAGGTTTCCAATGACTGACGCTAACCAGTCGTCCAATCAACAGGCCAGTGGTCCGGCTAATACTGAGATGGACACCTCGCAGCCGATTTCGCTTAAAAACTTCTGGGGCAGGCTGTACGACTGGGTGATTCATCTCTCGGGACACCCAAAGGCTGTCTGGTGGCTGGGGGGGCTGAGCGTGGCCGAGGCCTCATTTTTCCCCATTCCTGTCGATATTTTGCTCGCGCCGATGGTGATGGCACAACGCAACCGAACCCTGTACCTGGCCTTGCTGACAACGGTGTGTTCCGTGATCGGTGGCCTGATCGGTTATGCGATTGGTTATTTCATGATTGAGGCAGTGACGCCGTTACTGCATCAGCTTGGCTATTGGCAAGGTTACGAGAGGGTGCAGGATTGGTTCGCCGAGTGGGGTTTCTGGGCAGTGTTCGTGGCGGGCTTTTCTCCCATACCATTCAAACTGTTCACCATTGCAGCCGGGGCCAGCTCGATGCTGCTGGCACCATTTACCCTTGCAGCATTGGTCAGTCGAGGACTGCGCTACCTGCTGGTTGCTTACCTGGTGCGCTGGGCCGGGCCTACCTTCGAGCGCAAGATGCTGCGGTATATCGATGCCATAGGCTGGGCTATGCTGTTCTTGATTATCATTGGTTTCGCAGCTTACAAGCTGTTTTCCTGACAGGATTTGGGCTTGCGCCAACCAATCGACACAAGTTTTCCACTGGCAAGATTCCGCGCAAATGGGTTAAACAAGCCTGATTTAAGCGGATGGCGTGCTGTACTGGTCACCTGTTTGCTACTCTGGCTGTCTGGCTGTAGCTACCTGCAACCCTTTCCGAATACTGAAGAGCATATCGTCGCCAAGAACGAATCACTATATGCCATAGCCTGGCGGTATGAGGTGGATTTCAGGGATCTGGCTGAATGGAATGGGATTGGCAAACCCTATCGAATCTATCCTGGCCAACGCCTCGTATTGCATCCTTTCGGCGGGGGGCCTAAACGCAGACCGATTGTTCAGCCAGACAGTGAGCCGGAACGTAGCCGTCCTTCAGCCAAACTCAAAACAACCGCGGTAACAGTGGCGCCGACCCATACGGAAAAGGTCGTTACCCCGAGCCCAAAGCCTGGTATCAGACAAGTTGAAACAACCGGGACAACCACCGAGTCGAAGGAAAAGCCAGTAAGCAGGCCGGTGTCGGCTGAGAATGTGGTAGCACCACCAAAGCCCACGGCAAAGACTGCCGAGGCCACTGTCGAGCCGCCCGCCAAAGTTGCCAAAGCCAAGCCTCTACAAATCGAGCGCCCGGTCCGGACACGAAATGGCTGGGCTTGGCCAACGGCCGGCAAGCCGAGCGAATCTTATAAAGACACGGGCACTGGCATCAGTATTCCGGGTCAATTAGGGCAGACTGTGCATTCTGCTGCCAATGGCAAAGTGGTGTACGCCGGTGGTGGCCTGAAGGGTTATGGCTTGCTTGTCATTATCAAGCATAGTGATGAGTACCTGACAGCCTACGGCTATAACGACCGCTTACTGGTTGCTCAGGGCGAGGAAGTCAAAGCAGGTCAGAAAATAGCCACCATGGGTCTCGGGCCTGAAAACAAGACGATGCTCCATTTCGAATTACGTCGTAATGGTAGGCCCGTTGACCCTATGCG
>JBFKKS010000224.1:0-4228 GCA_041630955.1 Nevskiales bacterium | reverse complement strand
CGAATAGGTGGCTTCATCCCAGGCCATCGCTTGCTTGAGCGAATTCACTGCGTGTCCACAGAGTGATTCTCGTCCGTGCTCCACGTAGAATTCGATAGCTATAGTACGACCCGAGCCGGTCAGGTAATGATCCTTCACACAGGCAAGATCGCCTGCCACGAGCGCAAACAAATAGCAGGGCTTGGGAAAAGGATCATCCCACTGCACCTGCTGGCGCCCATTTTCAAGCATGGTGTGCGCGACACGATTGCCATTGCTCAATAAGGTGGGGTAACGCGTGCTATCGGCCTCGATTGTCACTCGATAACGAGCCAGGATATCCGGACGATCCGGAAAGTAAGTGATACGGCTGAAGCCATGTGCCTCGCACTGGGTGCACAGCATGTTACCGGCTGCGTAAAGCCCTTCCAGCGAAGTATTACCCCGAGGCTCTGTGCGCGTTTGAATTTCAAGTAACGCCGTATCTGGCAAAGCACCCAAAACCAGCGATGTGTTCGTCAGGTCATAGTTGTCCGGTGTAACGGGCTCCCCATCGAGCCTTAGCGACCTGAGTTCAAGCTGGCGACCGTCCAGCACGAGTGGCCTGGCATGCCGGCCATTACGCTTCAGGCTCAGCGTCGAGGTGACATCGACATGCTCATCAGCTATTTCAAAATAGAGTTCTATTGATTCAACCAGCCAGTCAGGCGGTTGGTAGTCCTGGCGATAGATTGGTTGAGGGGCGTCCTTGTTACCTGCCTGCATATCGCGTCAAATCCGGCGCATGACCACACTGCCTGCCGAGTAACCCGCGCCAAAGGCGCTCAGCACGGCCACATCCCCTTTCTGCAGATCTTCGTGATACTTGTGGAATGCGATCACGGATCCGGCTGAACTCGTATTCGCATATTCATCCAGTATCACGGGGGCCTCTTCGGGAAGCGGGTCGCGCCCGAGCACTTTCTTACTGATCAGCTGATTCATGCTCAGGTTGGCCTGGTGAAGCCAGAAGCGCTTTACCTGGCCCGGTGAAAGGCCTAGCTCGCTCAGGTGCTCAATGAGCATCTGAGCAACCATGGGTACGACTTCCTTGAATACCTTGCGCCCCTCCTGCACAAAGAGGATGTCCCTGTCCTGTCGCGGGTTCTCTGATTCTGCCCGGTTCAGGAAACCGAAATTATTGCGAATATTGTTGGAAAACTTGGTCTTCAACTTAGTTCCCAGTATCTCGAACTGGTCACTGGAGGTGGCATCCTCAGCACGCTCGATAATCAGTGCGGTTGCAGCATCTCCGAATATGAAGTGACTGTCGCGGTCACGGAAGTTGAGGTGGCCGCTACAGATTTCCGGATTGACCATGAGAACACAGCGTGCGCTACCGTTACGAACAGAGTCAATCGCGGCCTGGAGACCAAAGGCGGCAGAAGCGCAGGCCACATTCAAGTCATAGGCCCAGCCGTCAATACCCAGGTACTCCTGCACTTCAACAGCCAGTGATGGGTAAGGCCTTGGCATGTTTGAGCAGCCGGCCAATACGGCATCAACTTGATCAGCCGTTTTTCCCGCACGGTTCATGGCTTCCCTGGCAGCATCAATCGCCATTTCTGCCAGCAATGAAGGCTCATCATTGCTTCTGGTCCGGATAACCGGATGCATGATATGTGGGTTAAGAATCCCCGACTTATTCACTACATGGCGGCTCTTGATACCTGAGGCCTTTTCAATAAATGCCGCATCCGAGTGCACCAGAGGCTGGATTGTGCCAGCCGCGATTTCGGCGGCATGCTCTTTGTTATACAGGTCAACAAAAGCATTAAAGGCGACTACAAGTTCTTCATTGCTGATCGATTCTGGCGGTGTGTATAGTCCACTGCCACTGATGACAACTGATTGCATGGCCAAATCCTGTATTAGAGATGCAGGGCCTTAGGCCCGTTAATGTCGTGATGCATTCTAACTCGCCTCCGACTGTATATTCAGGTCCGAATGCAGTAATCCGGCTGATTGCCATTGTTGGTATAACCAGTCTCGTACTGCTGGCTCTCTGCGAACACTCAGGTGTGAGCCCTCGAACCACAATGCATTCTCCTGGCGCCAGTGTTGAATCAAGTCAGAAATAGGCCCCACGGGCACGATGCGATCTGCAGCCCCTGCGGTAATTCCCAGCCGCTCAAGCGGAACAACCGGCGGCATCGCCAAAGGTGAGATCGGCCTTAGCAACTCGTTAAGTTCATCTTGTGTCATACCGGCGTCCTGAAATGCCTGTAGATAGCGCTTGGGTGCATGTGTATGCAGGGCCGTATGGATATCGACCAGTGGAATAGCCGCTATGACGCTTCGCAGTTCTGATTCAAGTGAAGCCAGTAATGCTGCGTGAAAGCCTCCCAGGCTATACCCAAGAATCGCAATATCCTTTGCCTCTCTTTCGCTCCGTAACCAGGCAAGCAGGCAACGCATATCATGCACGCCCTGCAGAACAGCATGCAGCATATCTGCAGCATTACCATCGAATAGGCCGTCACCACTGCGCCAACTTCGGCGGCGCGCTCCATGCAAGGGAAGAATAGGCATGATCAGGTTAAAGCCCAGCTTGTTATGCAACCATTCGGGCGGAAACAGTTGGAAATCAAGCGGCAGCCACCCCATACGGTAGCCGTGAATGCACATAAGCCATGGGCGTGGCTCTCCCGGGTGCTCGAAAAGACGCGCTCTGACCTTTTGCTCATGCGCCATCCAGCGTTTTGACCCAGGCAGGTTTAGGTCGGGAAAATGGCTGATAAAGCTCAGTCGCTGATAACGTCGATGTTTATAGCTTGCCGCTTTCAATCTGACTACATCGGGTACCTCCGGCGCCGGATGGGCCTTGGCAGGGTTCTCAACCCAGCCACGTTGACGGATTTGTTTGAGTAATTCAGTGGACTCAGAAACCACCTTTGACTGCTTATCCCCACGCGGAAAGCCAAGGCTGCTGATGAAGTAACCCATAACCAGCTCATCAAGGAAAACTTTAAAGCCCAGTAGCATGCTTGGGCGTGGCGCAGGTACGCTTTCTGGCAATACAGCGCGCCAGATAGAGCCCAGGCCGCTGATTAACATCACCAACGAAGACAGTAACAATGCCAGGAGCACATGCGAGACCGGGTGCTGAATCACCATCAGCAGTGAAACTGGAATACCCACCAGGCCCAGGCACGTCGTGAACTGAGCGAGTCTTCTCCATCCCGGGACTGCTAGCCATAGTAGACCGCCGACTATCCAGACGATGGCTAGCAGCACGGCAAGAATGGGACTGCGTATTTCGGTTGCCAGGAGGAGAAGCAGCATGCCCGCAGTACCCAAGCAGCCTGACACCAACAGGCGCTGCCAGATCAACATGGACTGGTGTTACCTGTAAAGGGGTTCACTTAGTCTGGTATGTAATAGCTAATGGTCAGAAATACGCAGCCAGCCAGCGCCAGTTGCATAATCCAGTAACCGCTCTTTCTGTAATACAGCGTCAGTGCAGATACGGCTGCGACCAGTGCCAGCCCGGTAAAAATACCTGTCTGATTAAGCAATTCCGGAAAGCTAGCCTGCATTATCGGCTCTGTGCGATAAATCCAGAACAGCAGACATACCACTGCCAAGGTCATTGATAAGACCGAGGCTGCTGCCAGTATCAGCCAGTTAAAAAGTTGCAGGTAAAACATGGGCTAGCCCTTGCGGCGGTTCAACAGGCGCAGTGCCGGTACAATTTCGTGCATTACCTTTCGGTTGGTAGCCGCTACACGAACCAGTGTTAAGGCCAGGAAACGCTGTGCCTTGTCACGATAACTAAACACGCTGTCTACCATTTTGATTTCTTTTTCGTCCAGTATGGTCAGCGTATCTTCAGGCTCATCGCCAGTGCGTACTGTGAAACTCAGGCGTACGTCGAGTGGTTCCCTGGGCTTCTTGCGCCGACTGGGTCGTGTACCTGGTTTGGAAGATGGAGACTTTTTGCTGGTTGCCATGCGACGTATATTAGGCAGCATGGGATATCACGTCCATCGAAAGAAGCTCATTTATGTCTGATTCCAGTACGCCACCCCCCAAAGACCGCTGGGTATATTTTGCGCACGGCAAGGAAAGTGGCCCTTGGGGCACCAAAATCCGCTATCTGGCAGACATAGCTCGAGGCATGAATTGGCAGGTTGAAAGCCCGGATTACAGCCATACTCACGACCCGCGTGAGCGCGTTCAATACCTGCTGGAGTTAAACCCACAGTGT
>JBFKKS010000223.1:0-4229 GCA_041630955.1 Nevskiales bacterium | reverse complement strand
GAGTCAATGCTTGAACCCAGGCGCCAGATGATCACCTCCCTGGTGCTCGACATGCGCGGTTTTACGGCTTTCACAGAGGCGGCAGAGCCGGAAGATGTGATCCAGGTACTGACCGAGTATTACGCCAGCATGGGCGAGATAGTCGAACGCTTTGGCGGCACGGTCGATCGCTTTGCCGGAGACGGCATGGTGGTGTTGTTCAATGCCCCGATTAACCTGGACAAGCATGAGCAACAGGCCGTGCTGGCCGCGCTTGAATTGCAGTCGGCCTATGCTGAGCTGAGGTCAAAATGGCTGAGTCGAGGTTTCGACCTGGGGCTGGGTATTGGCCTTTCATCGGGCCATGCCACCATTGGCGCGTTGGGGTTTTCCGGACGTTGGCAGTACACGGCCATTGGCACGGTGATCAATCTGGCCGCACGTTTATGCTCTGACGCGGCGCATGGCGAGATTCTTGCCGCCGAATGGGTTATCAAGGCGCTCGACGAGCAGATTGATAGTGAAGCACAGGGCGAGCGCAGCATCCGCGGTTTGAAGCAACCCGTGGTCGTTCACCGGATTCGTGGACTGTTGGCTGAGACCAATTAGCGCGTTATCAGGCTGAGCTTAATGACACTGCAGGGGTTGCCGCCCTGGGAAAGCGTGAAGCTCAGACGCTGCCCTTCCACCTGTGGTCGCCAGCCTTTCAGGCGCAGCTCAAAGGGCGTACCAAGCTCGATGTACTTCTTGAAGCTCGCTTCCCCATCCGTACAGACCAGTTTGCTGTCAGCGCTTAACCAGCCCTGTGCCCCGCCGATGAGGTGAGCAGCCTGCCATGCTGCATCTAGCTGGTGGCTGGCGTTGACATGATCCCCCGTGCCGCTATGCCAGGGGTGAGCAGGGGTAAAACCGGACTTGTCATCCAACAGCGCGTAACAGGCGAGCCCATGCTTGTTTTCGTGCAGGGGTGAGACGAAGCATTCGGCCCTTGTCGACACGCCGGCCGAGGCGGGTTCTGCAAAGCCAAAATCAACTGGTCGCATGGCGTCAATCGCCTGGATGGCCTGCTTCATCTTGCGCCGCCAACCGCGGTAGTCGCGCTGCCGGAAGGCAACCCCTTGAGACAGAATCGTCTGTTGTAACTCGCCTTTGGCATCGTACAGTTCGGTATCGTAATGGAAACGATGCTCGGACTGTCCTGTACTGACTTGTCCGAAAAAGGACTGTTTGCCCTGCAGGTACTGCCCCTGATTCTGCCAGCGCATCACCGTCACGGCAGTGGCCGTACCGGTGGGCATTTCAAGCAGCGATTCGCCGCATTTGAAGCCAGTGAAAAAACTGAGTTTGCCAACCAGTGCCGGATGCCATGCGGGCAGACGCTGCCAGGCCCAGCGCTCGGGATTGTCATCCAGCTCAAAACGCATCTGGGTTTCGCTCACCAGCCGGGTGTTTAGCAGCAGTTGATGGTCGTAGGGGTACACGGGGAATACGGATTCATATCTGCGGCAAGACTACGCGAGGCTTCGCATGGAGGCTATTCCTGACATACTTATTCCATGAATAAAGAAATTTCTCCCAATATGGCGCTGTTCTGTGACTTCGAGAACATCGCACTGGGCGTTCGGGACGCCAAATACGAAGCCTTTGATATCAACAAGGTGCTGGAAAAACTCTTGCTGAAAGGCTCCATCGTGGTCAAAAAGGCCTATTCGGACTGGGATCGCTACAGCAAGTTCAAGAAGACCATGCACGAGGCGGCTTTCGAACTGATTGATATTCCTCATGTACGGATTTCGGGCAAGAACTCAGCCGACATTCGTATGGTCGTGGATGCGCTGGACCTTTGTTACACCAAGGCCCATGTCGATACCTTTGTCATCATTTCCGGTGATTCCGATTTTTCGCCGCTGGTCAGCAAGCTGCGTGAGAACAACAAGACCGTGATCGGTGTTGGCGTCAAGAACTCGACTTCCGACCTGCTTACCGCCAATTGCGATGAGTTCATTTTCTATGATGACCTGGTGCGTGCGCCCAAAAAGCCGCGCCGCAAACCTGCCGCCAAGAGCAAGGCCAAGACCGAGGCAGCGCCTGACGACAAGACCCAGGAAGCCTTTGACCTGGTACTGGAAACCTTTGAGGCCCTGCAGTCTGAGCGCGAGGACGACAAGATCTGGGGCTCCATGATCAAGCAGGCCATCAAGCGTCGGCGCCCCGGTTTCACCGAGTCCTATCACGGCTTTGGCTCATTCAGTGAATTGCTGGAAGCCATGAGCAAGGCCGGTTTGCTCAACCTCACCCGCGATGAGCGCTCGGGCGGCTTTCTGGTCACGGCAGGGTAGTCCCCCCTTACCAAGGTAGCCTACGACCCGGTTTCTTCTGGGTTCGCCCGGTTTAAGGCTTGACTGTATAGTGCTCAGAGTGCGTTTTCAGGGGGCAGGGGACATGATGAGATCGACCAGCGCGGGCATGATTGCCGGCATCACAGTATTTTTTACCACGTACGTTACGCCAGCCTGGTCGGAAGGGTTTGAGCCCTCCCGGGAGCCGCTGACGCGCACATTGCGTTCCATTACACCCGAGGCATTGACCGAGCGAGGTCTGACTACGGGGGTCTATGAAGGCTCACCGACGGTATTGGCGGATCCGGAAAAATACGTGGCGCAGTTCTACGCCACCTTGGCCTCCAATCGGGGCGAGCCGATTCCCCAGCCTGAGCCGCCGCCCTGTGACGAGCCGCAACCGACCCGCTACGATGCGGAAGCCTGCCGGCTGGTCAACAGCATGTATACCGAGGTCAAGGACAAGGCGCAGCGGCAGCGCTACCGCGACATCATCCGTCGCGGGCGTGATGTGTGGTTCAAGGGCACCTTTGGCAACCAGGATTATTTCGCCCTGCATGTGGGCAAGGGCCTGTATGGCGAGGTGCGCTACCCTGACCAGAGCCACTGGCTGGATACCCGCAAGCGTGATGACCGCTATCGCCTGTGGGGCATGATCAATGACCCGGACTGTGAGCAGGGCGATGAGTCCACCTACTGGCTGGACCGCTGTGATGACCCCAAGTCATCGGGCGTGGTTGGCTTGCGCAAGTACATCAATCCCAATCCCCCGGAAGGTTTTGACCCGTTTCGCACGCCCTACCAGGAAGGCGAACTGGCTGACAGTCGCCGGTTTGTCATCGGGCAGGCCTGTGCGGTCTGCCATGTGGCATTTGACCCAACCAATCCGCCGGCCGATCCGAACAAACCGGGCTGGGAAAACCTGACTGGGCACATCGGCAACCAGTACACCAACAACACCATGCAGTTCTTCGGCAACCTGCCGGCGGACCATTTCGCCAAGATCATGTACAACGCGATCGAGGTGGGGCAGGTGGACACCACTTCCGGGCACATGGACTTTGTCTATAACCCCGGTACCCAGAACAACATTACCGACTTCCAGAACCGGCCGATCTTTGAGGAAGACATCAAGCATCCAATCACCGGCGAGGTAACGCGCGCCAAGACACGGCATGTGCTCAAGGGCGGCGAGGATTCAGTGGGTGAGAAGCTGGCACTGATGCGGGTTTACCTGAATATCGGGCTGTGTTTTGCCGAGTGTACGGAAGACAAGTTCGCCAAACCGGGTGCTTTCTTCGGAGAGGGTTCCTATCACAAGCCTTTCCGCATCAAGCAGTGCTACCAGGCCTGTGAGCCCTGGAACCAGGCCGAGGCGAAGATGGACGAAATGGCCCTTTACCTGATGGCCGGCGGGCCGTTCTACCTGCGTGATGCGGTCGATGTAGATGGTAGCAAGGGCGAGACTTTCATCAACTACGATAAGGTGCCGCGTGGGCGCACAGTCTATGCACGCGAGTGTGCGAGCTGTCATTCCACCCGCACGCCCCCTGCCACGATCAGGTCAGATAAGGATGCACTGGAAGAGTTCTACGCCGGGCATGTTTTTGGTCGCGAGGCTGACTGGCAGCGTGAAGTAGGCAAGCAGGCAGCCAGTGATTTCAAAAAGCGGTTCTTCAAGGATGGGCGGCCGCGCCAGTTTGCCGAACATGATGTATTTGGTCAGGACTGGCTGGGTAACGACGAACTGACGCCGCATGACGAACTGGGCGTGAATCGTTGCCGTTCCATGCACGGCAACCAGATACAGGGTGCAGTGTGGGAAGAGTTCTCCTCAGAGACCTACAAGCAGCGACCGGCACCGGGTACGGACTATGCCAAGACCGTGACGCCGTTGCTGCCGGTGATCGG
>JBFKKS010000222.1:0-4234 GCA_041630955.1 Nevskiales bacterium | reverse complement strand
AGCACGCGCACCTTTATTTTCTCGACTGCGCCGCCACCGGCCGTGGCCGAAGCGGCGCGTACAGGCCTGCGACTTATGCGCGACGAGGGCTGGCGGCGTGAACATCTGCAAGCCCTGATTGCAGGTTTTCGGGAGGGTGCGGTAGCGCGTGGCTTACCCCTGTCGGATTCTATAACGCCGATCCAGCCCCTGGTTCTAGGGGAGGAAGCACTGGCCCTTTCGGTCAGTGAGGCCCTGCTGGCACAGGGTTACCTGGTTTCGGCGATACGCCCACCAACGGTGCCGAAGGGTACCGCCCGTTTGCGCATTACCTTGTCGGCAGCGCACAGCAAAGCACAGGTGGATGGCCTGCTGGATGCGTTGGCAAAAGCCCTGGAGACGTGCGCATGAGCACCCTTGTGATCACCGGTACCGACACCGAGATAGGCAAGACCCATGTTGCCTGTCATTTGCTGAGATCGGGCGCAGCGCTGGGTTGGCGCAGTGCCGGCTACAAACCGGTTGCGGCTGGCGCCACGCCAACGCCGAAGGGCTTGCGCAATGACGATGCCCTGGCTCTGCAGGCAGCAGGCAACGTTGCACTTGACTATGAACAGATCAATCCCTATTGCTTTGCGCCTGCGATTGCGCCTCATCTGGCCGCCGAGCAGGCAGGTGTCAGGGTAACTGCAGAACGTTTGTCAGCGGGCCATGATGAGGTGGCAGCAAAAGCCGATTGGGTGGTGCTGGAGGGTGCAGGCGGCTGGCGCGTGCCCTTGGGTAGCGGGTTTGAGTTTGCCGATTGGGTGGGGCAGTCCGGCTGGCCGGTACTCCTTGTGGTGGGGATGCGGCTCGGTTGTCTCAATCACGCCATGTTAAGCGCGGAAAGCATAATTGCGCGCACACGGCTGGTGGGTTGGGTCGCTAATTGCCTTCCACCGGAGCAAAGCTGTCTGGCCGAAAATATCCACAGTCTGGTCGAAAGGATGCCCGTGCCGCTTTGGGGAGTGTTCCCCTCTGGGGGAGGAATGGCCGAAGGTTTGGATCTTCGTGAGCGCATTTCCGGACTTTAAACCCGCGAAACAAGGCTGCGCCAGTTTGCCACGCCTTTCCGCGTTCGACTACAATCTCCGCCTGTCAGGCAGGGTAGAGGCTGGAGGCCGCTGCGTCTGTGCCAGTGTGGCTATGCCGGCTCTGGTGGCCTTTGAACAGGCCGCAGTGTCAGCAAGACGACCTGAGTAGTGGGCATGAGCCCAGCAAACAAGACCGTGCCATGGGGCACAGCGTTGGCGCGAGTGGGTTTGTGTCGACAGGCCGCCAGTAAATGACGGTCAACAAGATTATGCCGGTCAGGGGCCGGTGAGTTTCAGGGAGTAATGCATGTCCGTGAATACCATGATGAAGGCCGCCATAGGCGTATTGGTCTGTTTAGTTCCGTCGCTTGCGATGGCTGAATGGGCCTTGAATATGCCGGTCGGCGTGACCGATGTCAGCCGCGATGTTTTCGATTTGCACATGACCATATTCTGGGTCTGTGTGTGGATCGGGGTTGTCGTGTTTGGCGTGATGTTCTATTCGGTGTTTGCGCATCGCAAGTCCCGTCACCCCAAGCCGGCTGATTTCCACGAAAGCACTTTGGTCGAGATTATCTGGACGGTATTGCCGTTCATTATCCTGGTTGTTATGGCGATCCCAGCGGCTGGCACGTTCATCCGCATGGAAGATTCCAGCGGTGCGGAGATGACGATCAAGATCACTGGTTACCAGTGGAAGTGGCAGTACGAATACCTGGACCATGACATCAGCTTCTTCAGCACCCTGGACGCAGCCAGCAACAAAGCGCGCCAGACGGGTTCCGGCATCGACCCAGCCAGTGTTGAAAACTACCTGCTGGAAGTCGACAACCACATGGTGATCCCGGTGGATACCAAGGTGCGCTTGCTGCTCACCGCCAATGACGTGATCCACGCCTGGTGGGTACCGGATCTGGCCGTCAAGAAAGATGCCGTACCGGGTTTTGTAAATGAAATGTGGACCAAGATTAACAAACCGGGGATTTACCGCGGTCAATGCGCAGAGCTCTGCGGACGCGACCACGGGTTCATGCCGGTCGTGGTCAGGGCAGTGCCGAAGGACGAATTTGATGCATGGGTAGCCAAGCAGACCGGTGGTGAAGTGGTTGCAGCGGCGGAACCGGCAAAAACACCCGCGCCTGCAGTAAAACCTGCCGTTAAAGAAGCGCCCAAGAAAGTGGTCAAAGAGGCAGCTAAGCCCGCCGCAGGTGCCGATCTCAGCAAGGCCGATTTGATGGCGAAAGGTGAAAAGGTCTACAAGACTTTCTGTGGTGCTTGCCACAAGGCCAATGGTGAGGGGATGCCGCCAGCTTTCCCTGCACTCACGGGCAGCCCGATCACGATCGGTGATGTCGGCCTGCACATTGATCGCGTCATTAATGGCAAGGGCGCCATGCAGCCCTTCGGTGGCCAGCTCAGTGATGAGGAAATCGCGGCTGTTGTCACCTATGAACGCAACGCACTCGGCAACAGTACGGGTGATATCGTCCAGCCAGCGCAAGTCGCGGCCGCACGCTAAGGTTTAGGGAGAATATAGATGAGTCATGCAGACACACACGGCCACGATGATCATGGTCACCACGGCCCGGCACAGCTTTCCGATGGCCTGATCCCCTGGGCATTACGCTGGATAGGTACCACCAACCACAAGGATCTGGGTACGCTGTACCTGATTCTGGCCTTCAGCATGTTCTTTGTCGGTGGTGTCATGTCACTGGTGATTCGTGCCGAACTGTTCCAGCCCGGGATGCAACTGGTAAGTCCGGAGTTCTTCAACTCCATGACGACCATGCACGCGCTGATCATGATTTTCGGTGGTGTGATGCCGGCCTTTGTCGGTCTGGCCAACTGGATGGTCCCGTTGATGATCGGCGCCGGCGATCTGGCCCTGCCGCGTGTTAACAACTGGGGCTTCTGGATTCTGCCTTTCGCCTTCGGCATCTTGCTGTCGACCCTCTTCATGGAAGGTGGCGCGCCTGCGGGTGGCTGGACCATGTACCCACCACTGGTGCTGCAGACCGGTGATGCATTGCCATACCTGATCTTCGCTGTGCACCTGATGGGTATTTCCTCCATTACGGGTGCGATCAATGTGGTGGTGACCATTCTGAACCTGCGCGCTCCGGGCATGACTCTGCTCAAGATGCCGTTGTTTGTATGGACCTGGCTGATCACTGCCTACCTGCTGATCGCGGTGATGCCGGTGTTGGCTGGCGCCGTGACCATGCTGCTGACGGACCGCTACTTTGGCACCAGCTTCTTTAATGCTGCGGGTGGTGGCGACCCGGTCATGTTCCAGCATATCTTCTGGTTCTTCGGCCACCCCGAGGTGTATATCCTGATTCTGCCGGCCTTCGGTATTGTCTCGACCATTATCCCGACCTTCGCTCGCAAGGCCCTGTTCGGCTATGACTCAATGGTTTACGCCACGGCCTCGATCGCCTTCCTGTCGTTCATCGTGTGGGCTCACCACATGTTCACCGTGGGGATGCCGATCGCCGGTGAGTTGTTCTTCATGTTCGCCACCATGCTCATCGCCGTTCCGACGGGTGTGAAGGTGTTTAACTGGATCGCGACCATGTGGCGCGGGTCAATGACTTTTGAAACGCCGATGCTGTTTGCCGTGGGATTCGTATTCCTGTTTACCATTGGTGGCTTTTCCGGGCTGATGCTGGCCATCGCGCCGGCGGATTTCCAGTATCACGATAGCTACTTCGTGGTCGCGCATTTCCACTATGTACTGGTACCGGGTGCGGTGTTCTCGATTATTGCCGGTATTTACTACTGGATTCCCAAGTGGACCGGCGTGATGTACAACGAGAAGCTGGGCAAGTTGCATTTCTGGTGGAGCGCGATCTGGATTAACGTGACCTTCTTCCCGCAGCATTTCGTGGGTCTGGCTGGTATGCCGCGACGCATTCCCGACTACAACGGCCAGTTCGCTGATTTTAACTGGGTCTCATCTGTGGGCGCTTTCGCATTCTTCATCGGTCAGTTCCTGTTTATCTACCTCATGATTCAGTGCATGCGGCGTAAGGGCGAGCCCGCCCCGGACCGTGTATGGGAAGGTGCACATGGCCTGGAGTGGACCGTGCCGTCGCCGGCGCCATACCACACCTTTGAAGTCCCGCCGGACATGATCAAGATTCCGGAAGAAGAGATTACCGCCGAGCACGACGAGT
>JBFKKS010000221.1:0-4237 GCA_041630955.1 Nevskiales bacterium | reverse complement strand
ATAGCGAAGTTGATACCTTGGCTATTCGTGAATTCAATGAAAAATTAATCGGCGATCAGCGCATTGATCTAAGCTTGGTACCGATTGGTGATGGTTTATCTCTATGTCGCAAGCGTCAGTAGGGCCACTAGGCCGGGTGCTCTAAACGCAAAGACATAAATAAGACTGGAACAGATAGATGGATACTCGTGAACTAGGGTTGGTACTGGCGCAGACACTGCTGGGACTGGAAGACCTGCATTATGGATTATGGGAACCTGACCAGGAGCTGACGTTTACCGAGGCAGTGATCGCCCAGCAGGCCTATACCAGTCGCATGCTTGATACCCTGCCGCCCCCGGATGTCGCACCCAAGGTGCTGGACGTCGGTTGTGGTACCGGGCTCACCCTGATGAAACTGCTGGACCGTGGCTACCAGGCTGATGGGCTGGTGCCTTCCGCCTTTCTGGCCGAGACGGTGCGCGAGCGTATCGCCCAGCGTGAAAACTGTTCTGCCATCGTCCACGAAAGCATTTTCGAGGACATTGATCTGGATAAGTACACGGGTGCCTATGATGCGTTGGTGTTTAGTGAGAGCTTTCAGTACATCGACATCGATGAAGGCCTGACACTGGCGAGCAAGGTACTGAAGCCAGGTGGCGTGATCGTTATGTTCGATTATTATCGGATCACCCCAAGCGACGGTCGCCCAAGGGTCAAGGTGGTCGGTGGCGGACACCCATTGGAGCGTTTCCGGGAGTCGCTGGCCAAGGCACCCTATGAGTTATTGAGCGATGAAGACCTGACTGTTGGCACCAGTCGCACCATCGACTTCTTCAATTTCGTTCTACAACAACGCATTGAGCCTTCATTACGC
This sequence comes from Nevskiales bacterium, assembly GCA_041630955.1. Lineage (GTDB taxonomy): Bacteria > Pseudomonadota > Gammaproteobacteria > Nevskiales > CAJXLF01 > JBFKKS01. The sequence continues at coordinate 3,381 of JBFKKS010000221.1, read as the reverse complement.
GTCATGAACGAGTATATGAGTCAGAACCGCCCATGGATCATGCGTCTGGGCAAGTATTTCGCCCGTCGCAAGATCGAGAAGCTGCACAAAAAATACTTTAGTGGTGCGTTGAGCAGCGCTGAGTTCAGGCGCTGTAACAGCTATCGCCTGATGGCCCTGCGCAAGACGGATTAGTCCGCCTGTATTCGGTTTGGTTTAAGCAGGGGTGGTGCGTTTTACGCTCAAGTGATTCCAGGCGAAGCCACCAAGCACGATGCTGAGCACCAGCGTCTGCAGCAGCAATACCTGCAGGCTGGGGTAGATGCCCAGCATCGGCACGCTGATAAAGTCCACTCCGTGGATGGGCAGCGTGCCGGCCTCCTGAAGCGCGGCGACACCCTTGCCGGTGAACACCACCGCCAGGATAACAATGAACACCGCGCTGGCAGAAAAGAACTGGCGGATCGGCAGCTTCATGCTGAACCGGAACAGCGCTACAGCAATAACCAGCAGGGTCACCACGGCGGCCGCAAAACCCCATAGGATGGCAGTGTGTTCACCCTGGCTCCACAGGGCCTGGTAGAACAACACGGTTTCAAAAACTTCGCGATAGGTCGCGATAAAGGCGAGCGCTGCCAGTCCCCATAGACCCGTGCCACTGAGTGCCTTGCCAATACGGGCAGACACATACTGCTGCCAGCGCGCTGCGTAGCTCTTGTTATGCAGCCACAGACCCACGAACAGCAGGACAATGGCGGCCAGCAGGGCGCTGACACCCTCCGTCATCTCGCGGCTGGCACCACTGATATTGATCAGGTGGCTGGCCGCATACCAGGTCACGCCGCCCATTAGCAGGGCCGCGAACCAGCCTCCGTGCACGTACTTCTTGGCCCCTTCTCGCTCGGTGCGACTCAGGAAGGCCAGCATCGCAGCCAGCAACAGGATCGCCTCCAGGCCTTCACGGGTCAGGATGATATAGCTGCCGATGAAACTGCCTGTGCTGTCCAGTCCGTCACTGGCCAAGCGCAGTTCGGCCTGATCCAGCATGGCATTAATGGCCGCGGCCTGTGCTTCCACTTCTTCAAGCGGCTGGCCACTTTTGACCGTCTGCCGGTAGTTAAGCATGGCGGTTTCGATGCGGCGCATGAGTTTGCTATCCATGGCAGACAAGGCGGCCTCGGCTAACTCGAATCCTTCCAGGTAAGCATCCAGGGCCAGCTGCAGTGATTTGTCAGCTTCGCCCAGCCTGTAGGCCGCCACGCTGGCATCAAGCTTGCCATGGGCAATGCCGAGCGGATTGGTTTTCAGGTTCAACACCTGGGGATTGGCACGTAGGAAGGCAGTGAGTTGCAGGGCCTGTTCGCCGCGAACCGCTTGCAGGTCTCCCGGCAAGGCGGTGGTCAGGGTATGCAGATTGTCCATGCCGGCTGCATCACCAGCCTGCCAGAGTGCCTGGCCCGCCTGGCGCTGCTCATCGGTATAGATCATCTGCCCGACGTAAAAGGCGAGCGCCCAGCGCTGTTCATCCGGCAGGTGGGAGAAACTGGGCATGCCGGTACCGTCCACGCCCAGGGTCACGATGTTGTACAGGCCGAATACGCTACGCTGGCGCTGGCGTGCAGCATCGAGGAAATTCGTCGGGCCGGGTTCCATGCCAATGCCCGCGGCGCCGTCACCCATGCCAGTGGCGCCATGACATGCGCTGCACTGGTCCTGGAACAGCTGCGCGGCACCAGCCACGTCGGGGGCTGCACGCGGTGCCTCGGTGACCGGGTAGGCCCTGCGCAACTGTTGGCTTAATGCACTGGTAGCCTGGTTGATCTGGTCGCCATCGACCTTGGCGTCGATAGCGCTGCGCAGCGCGCTCGCCGCCTGGCTTAGCTGGTCCTGACGGGGATGCGCTGGCAGCCGGGCGATACGTTCACTGATTTCACGGGCGAACTCGACCTGCTCGGCATATTCTGCCTCGCTGAGGATCTCGCCATTGGTCACGAATTCAGGGTAGTCCACCCCGATGTAATCCAGCATGTGCAGAATGCGCATCACCTGGCGGTCCTGCGGTTCGTTTGCCTGCACAGTCGATACGCTGCCCAGTAGCAAAAGGGTGATTCCGAGTAGGGAGCGAAGGGGTGTCGATTTCATGGTGGGCACATAGCGTCGTGCGCAGATAAGCGCGAATAAGAATTATTATCATACGCATTCAAGCCAGACGCAATATCACCTCGATCATCAAGTCGCTGATTAATTGCGCTCGAGTGCTCTGCGAAGCTCGGCTGCCTCGGATTCAAAGCGAGCCATGTTCGGCTTGCGTAGAAAGCGCGTGGCGATGCGTCCGATCAGGTTCAGGTTGTCACGCCCCCTGCGTGGAATCAGGTGTAGGTGCACGTGCGGTACATGCTGCCAGGCGGCTTTACCATCATTAATCATCCAATTCAGGTCGGTGCCTGCAGGATGAATCTGCCGTATGGCCCTGGCGATACGGGCTGCCGTTTCCATCATCTGGGCGCGCAGGTAACTGTCCAACTCGGTAACGTATTGATGATGCTGGCGCGGTATAACCAGTACATGGCCGGGCTGCAGCGGAAAAATATCCATGAACGCCACGATCGGGCCGTCATCCAGCACCATTGCAGCAGGGGCCTTGCCGTCGAGTATCTGGCAAAAAATGCAGTTTTCGTCATGCATGGGTTTCATATCTGTTTATAGGCAAGTGCCGTGCCTAGTAGATGCCGGCCTCCAGGCCGGCGGCAAGGGTCAGTCCGAGTTCATGTGCTGCCTGTAGATCGGGCGGGCCGACCTCGCCCTTTACGATCAGGGGTTCGTGTACCTGGGTAAATGGGTAACCCTTGGCGATACGCTGGATGGCAGAGACCGCGCCACTGCCATCATTCTCGGCACTGACAAAGATGGCGTAGGGTAGCGGTTGCAGTTCGCCTTCGACTTCGTAGTAGGTACGGTCAAGAAAGTCCTTCATCATGCCGCTCATGTAACCGAAGTTTTCGGGTGTACCGAGTAGCAGGCCATGTGCCCAGCGCAGGTCATCGGCATCGGCATCGGCTGCCTGCCGGTAGCGCACATCGACGCCTTCCACCTCGGGATCACGCGCACCCGCCAGCACGGCCTCTGCCAGTTGAGCAGTGTGGCCGGTCTTGGAGTGATAGACGATGAGCAGGTGTTTCATGCCGGCCAGCTTGGAGCAGACCGGCCATGCCTGCAAGCGCTAGCTGGCGGTTGCCAGCCCCAGGTTGGTCCACAGGGCGGTTGTCGCCTCGGCCCGGTTCAAGGTGTAGATATGCAGGCCTGGCGCACCGCCATCCAGCAATCGCTCACACAGGTCCGTGACGACTTCCTCGCCGAATTGGCGCAGTGATTCAAGGTCATCACTAAAGCCTGCCAGCCGCT
>JBFKKS010000220.1:0-4242 GCA_041630955.1 Nevskiales bacterium | reverse complement strand
GCAATACCGAACAGCAAGATCGCAGATGACACCGCAGATAACACCAGGTACTTCAAAGCCGATTCCAGCGGGTTATGCGCTGCTTCACGGTCGTCGCAGACTGGATAGCCAATCATTGCAATGAGTGACACGGTCATCAATTCCAGCCCAATAAACAGGGCAGCAAAGTGTCGGGCAGCCACCAACACACAAGCGCCGAGCGTCGCCATTAATAAAAGGGTATAGAACTCCTCCATGGGTAATGGACGGGCCTGCCAGTACTGCCATGCCATGGCTGTAACCGCCAGGCCAATCAGCAACATCAAGCACCAACAGGTCAGTACATAGGCATCAATCTGAAACAGCGGGGTCACCGCTCGCGCCTGATCCGCCGCATCAAGTGGCAGCATTGCCAAAGCTGTCAGCAGTCCAGCTACGGTCAGGGTCGCAGCCGTTGCATGGTGACGCCTTGCCGCGGCCAGCAACATGACACATAAAGCCGTTACCGTCAGCACAATCAGGGGCAGTATGACAGTCAGATCCGCCAGCCCAAGTGCCGGAGCCATGCTCATGGCGCCATGCTCCTGGAGGACAGGGTCATCATGGACTGAAGGGCCGGGTCAGCCAGCCCAAGTAAGGGCATGGGATAAACCCCCAGCCAAAGTGTAAGTACTGCCAATCCTCCAAGCACAAGCCACTCACGAGCGTCGAGTTCGGCCAGATCTTGCGAGCCTGAAGCCCGGGGTCCGTAGAATACTCTCTGCATCATCAGTAGCGCATAGGTGGCGGCACCCACCATGCCCAATGCCGCGAGCACGGTGAACAGAACGCTGACCTGATAACTGCCCACCAGCACCAGGAATTCACCAACAAAATTACTCAGACCCGGAAGCCCAACCGTGGCTGCCGTCCAGAAAAGCCCCATTGCCGCCATACCCGGCACGCTAAGCCATAGCCCCCCCATCTCGGCCAAATCGCGGCTATGTAAGCGTGCATAGATCACGCCGGCCAGCATGAACAGCGCAGCCGAGGACAGTCCGTGAGCCACCAGGGTCATGACCGCACCTTGCAAGGCCCATTCATTCCAGGCAAATACAGCCAGCATGACGAAGCCCATATGACTGATACTGCTGCAGGCAATCAGGCGTTTGATATCGGTCTGTCCAAAAGCCAGCACAGCGCCATACAATATGCTGGCAACGCCCAGTGACATCGCTATGGGTGCGAAATCGGCAGCTGCCTGTGGAAATAAAGGCACAGCAAAACGAATCAACCCATAGGCACCCGTCTTGAGCAGAATCGCGGCAAGTACGACGGATCCTCCGGTACTGGCCTGGCTATGCGCATCCGGCAGCCAGGTATGCAAGGGAAGCGAAGGCAGTTTGACGGCAAAACCTATAAAAAACCCAAGCAGCAGCCACCAGGCCAGGGTGTCGTCCAGCTTGGTGTCCAGTAAATCCAGATAGGCAAAGCTCCAGATTCCAGTCTGCGACTTGTAGACAACAACCAGTCCGAGAATGGCAACCAGCAGTAACAGGCCACCGGCCTGGGTAAAGATGAAAAACTTCAACGATGCCCGGATTCTGTCTTCGTGCCCCCACATATTGATAAGCAGGAACATCGGCACCAACATCGCTTCCCAGAACACAAAAAACAGGAACAGGTCCAGTGCCAGGAAAATCCCCATCACGCCAGCCAGGGTCCACAAAAGACTGGCGTAAAAGAGCCCTGCTCGTTGCTGTATCTCCTGCCATGAAGCAGCTACCGCTACCAGCCCGGTGAGGGCGGTCAGAAGTATCAGCAGTAGGCTCAACCCATCCAGGGCCAGATGAAAGCGAACACCAAAACGTGGAATCCAGTTGACAACTACTTCTGCCAACCATGGCATGTCGGCCACTGCAGGCCCCAGTGACCAGTAAAGGCGTAAGCCGAGCCCCATACAGGCAGCAAGACAGCCCAAAGCCAGCCAACGTGCCCATCGGCCAAGCGCCAGGCAAAGCAGTCCCGCTAGCAGTGGCAGAAGGATCAACCAGACGAGCGTCATGGCAGTTCCACCAAGGCCAATACCACGACTATCCCCCCGGCCACTGCAGCCGCATACCAGCGCAGGTTGCCGGTTTGGGTACGAGTTAATTGCCGGTGCATGAACACGCTCAAATACACCGTGCCATCGTATAAGGCGTTAACCAGGTCGTTACGATTCAGTCGTGCAAGGCTCGCGTAAGGCCGCACAAAAAACCAGTCATAAACCGCGTCGAAACCCCAACCATTGGCGAAAAAGTTGCGTAGCCCGCGCCCGATCCTGCTGGATAGAAAGCCGGCCAGCAGGCCACTGCGGCGGTAAAAAAGAAGCCAGCCCAGCGTAATACCCAGCACCGTTGCGCCGATGGCCGTTCCCTCGACCATCAGGTGGTAAGCATGGGCCTCACGCCAGGGAATGCCGGCCCATGCAGGCAATACGGTATCGAGTACGGGTAGCGCAATCATGCCCCCTGCCAGCGCCAATATACACAGGACGCCAAGTGGCAAAAGACCCCGCCAACTTATCTGTTCATGGACATCGCCCCGGCCCGGACCAAAAAAGACAATAAACATGAGCCGCGAGATATACAGGGCCGTCAGCAATGCTCCCAAAAGCGCAACTCCCCACAACAATGGCCCACCACGTGCGCTGGCCCACACCTCCCAGAGGATACGGTCCTTGCTGTAAAACCCGGCGGTAATCCAAGGCAACGCAGCCAGAGCTGCGCTACCGATCAGGAAACTGATAAACCCGATCGGCATGCGTTTACGCAATCCTCCCATGTGGAAGATGTCCTGCTCATGATGCAGATTGAGAATGACGGTTCCCGCAGCCATGAATAACAGCGCCTTGAAAAAGGCATGCGTCATGAGGTGAAAAATGGCAGCGCTCCAGGCACCAACCCCCAGCGCCAGAAACATGTAGCCGATCTGGCTCACCGTTGACCATGCCAGAATTCGCTTGATGTCACGTTGTGCCAGCGCGGTAAACCCCGCCATGAGCAGGGTTGCGGCGCCAATCCAGGCAACCAGATTCAGAACCTCGGGTGCCAGCAGGAAAATCACATGGGTACGTGCAATCAGATACACACCGGCAGTGACCATTGTCGCGGCATGAATCAGGGCGCTGACCGGCGTCGGACCTGCCATGGCATCCGGCAACCAGACCTGCAGGGGCAACTGGGCCGACTTGCCAACCGCACCGCCTAGCAGCAACAACGCGGCAGCCGTGGCCAGTGTACCGCCGATCTTCCATTGCTCGGGTGCACGTTCCAGAATCTGTTGAATATCCAGCGTACCCAAGCTGGCGAACAGCATGAACAGTCCAATTGCCAGGGCCACGTCGCCCACGCGCGTGACGATAAAGGCCTTGCGCGCGGCACGTCCGTTATCGGAATCGGCATACCAGAACCCGATGAGCAGATAACTGCACAGCCCCACCCCTTCCCAGCCAAGGTAGAGCAACAACAGATTGTCAGCCAGTACCAGCATCAACATCGCTGCGACGAACAGGTTCATATAAGCGAAGAAACGGGCGAAGCCTCGGTCTTCGCGTTCATCCCGACGCATGTACTCCACTGCGTACAGGTGGATCAGGAAACCCACACCAGTCACAACGCCACACATGACCAACGACAGACCATCCAGGTACAGGCTGATGCCTGGGTTCAGACCAGCAACATTCAACCAGTCCCAAAGATGCTGGACATATACTGCATCCTGCGTCGTGGCGATCAATTCACGTCCAACAAACAGTGTCACCAATGCCGACAGGCCTACCGACCCCACCCCTACAATCGCCTGGAAGCGATCTGACAAGCGTCGTCCAAACAGCATGAGACAGATCGCACCAGCGAGCGGCAGTGCGGGAATCATCCACAGGTTGCCCAGCATGACTAGCCCTTCATCCTGCTGGCGGCATCGATATCAAGCGACTTGAACTGCCTGGCCATTTGCATAACCAGCGCCAGACCAAGGCAAATTTCGGAAGCTGCGAGCGTTAAGATGAGTACGAACATAACCTGCCCATCAGGCTGTCCCCAGCGAGCGCCAGCAGCAATGAAAGCCAGCCCAGCAGCGTTAAGCATGATTTCTGTGGACATGAGCACAAACAGAATATTACGTCGTACCAATACCCCCAGCAGGCCCAGCAGGAACAATAGTGTGGCCAGCAGTAAGGCGTGTTCCATCGCCACAGCACCCTGCATCATTGCCGATCCTCTTTGCGCCCGGGTGCCAAAT
>JBFKKS010000219.1:0-4264 GCA_041630955.1 Nevskiales bacterium | reverse complement strand
GATTGGTGGAGACTACACCGGCGCAGCGCGCTCATTCCCAAGCTACGTTCTGTCTTATCGCGGACTGCAGCATGAGGAAATTGCGCCGAATGCCTATATTCGTGGCTGGGAGAAGTTTGAGTCTTACCAGTTCAATCTCGGCAGTACCTATATTTACAAGCCACCACCGTCGATTGCCAAGATGCTGGGCGGGATGGATCAGGCGATCATGCTGTTTGAATTGGGCGCCCAGTATGTACCGGACTTGCCGGGTCCCTGCGAACTGCCAATGGAGGCACCGGGTACATTCACGCACGCAGGACCGGGCGTCGATGGTACGGGCACACCCGAAGGTGGTGGCCGCGTATGCTTCCCCAAAGGATCGAATGTCGACCAGCGTAATGCGGATGGCTCTGATGGCCTGCGCTTCAACCCGACGCAGCAACTCGAAGGATTCCCGGACAAGCTTTCCTGGGGCTACCGTGCGGTATTCCTGCTGCGTTGGGAAAGCATAATGCCGGGTATCAGTGTCCAGCCATTGATCATCATTGGCGATGACGTGCGGGGTACGTCTCCCGGCCCTGGCGAGTCTTTCCTGGAAGGTCGTCAGTTCATCTCCTGGGATAATGAAATTCGCTGGGGAGAAAACTGGCAGCTTCACCTCGGGTACACTTGGTTCCGCGGTGCCGAACCCTTCAACCAGCTGTCTGACCGTGACTATGCAACGGCCTGGATCAAATACTTGTTCTAGGCAGACCTGAAGCAGGAACAAAAACGCCGGCATTGCCGGCGTTTTTGTTAGCCCTGTTTTCAAAGGTCTAGGCAGATGCCTTGGTGGAGATAGGCACAGGTCCATGGGCCTCCATACCCAGCACGGGACGCAGGTAGCGGCCAGTATGTGAAGCTATCACCTCGGCAACGGCTTCAGGGGTGCCGGTTGCCACAATCGTGCCGCCCCCATCGCCACCTTCGGGGCCGAGGTCGATAATCCAGTCCGCGGTTTTGATCACGTCAAGATTGTGCTCGATGATGACAACGGTATTGCCATGATCACGCAGGCGCTGCAAAACCGTGAGTAACTGGGCGATATCGTGAAAGTGCAACCCGGTAGTGGGCTCATCCAGGATATACAGGGTCTTGCCAGTATCACGCTTGGAAAGTTCGCGTGAAAGTTTGACACGCTGGGCTTCACCGCCAGACAGGGTGGTGGCATTCTGACCCAGCCGGATATAGCTCAGGCCAACATCGACCAGCGTCTGCAGCTTGTTCTGGATCACCGGCACGGCTGAGAAGAAGCCCAGCGCATCTTCTACCGTCATATCCAGTACCTGGTGGATATTCTTGCCCTTATAGAGCACTTCAAGGGTTTCGCGACTGTAGCGCTTGCCGTGACAGACATCGCAGGTGACATAGATATCGGGCAGGAAATGCATCTCAACCTTGATGACGCCGTCTCCCTGGCAGGCCTCGCAGCGCCCCCCTTTGATATTGAAACTGAAGCGCCCTGGCTTGTAACCGCGTGCTCGAGCCTCTGGTGTGCCCGCAAATAGTTCACGGATTGGCGTGAACAGTCCGGTATAGGTCGCCGGGTTGGAGCGTGGTGTGCGTCCTATCGGGCTTTGGTCGATATCGATAACCTTGTCCAGCTGTTCGATGCCAAGGATTTCTTGATGGGGCGCTGCCCGCGTAGCAGCGCCATTGAGGGCGTGGGCAGCATAGCCGTGGAGGGTGTCATTGATCAGCGTGGATTTGCCGGAACCCGATACCCCCGTGACGCAGGTCATGAGTCCAACCGGAATATCGACATCCACCTGTTTCAGGTTATTACCCGTCGCGCCCCGCAGCCCAATCTGGCGTTCGGGATCGGGCGCTGTGCGCATAGGGGGGATGGCGATGCAACGTTCACCGGAAAGGTACTGGCCGGTAATCGATGCCGGTTCTGCCTTGATATCGGCCGGACTGCCCTGGGCGATGATCTGGCCGCCGTGGACACCTGCGCCCGGTCCTATATCGACGACATAATCGGCACTCTCAATCGCTTCCTCATCATGTTCGACCACGATCACGGTATTGCCCATATCGCGCAGGCGCACCAGGGTTTGCAACAGGCGTGAATTATCCCGCTGGTGAAGACCTATGGATGGTTCATCCAGTACATACATGACACCCACCAGGCCCGCACCAATCTGACTGGCAAGACGGATGCGCTGGGCTTCGCCGCCTGACAGGGTTTCGGCGCTGCGTGCCAGGGACAAGTAGTCCAGACCCACATTGATCAGGAATTCCAGGCGCTGCCTGATTTCCTTGATGATAGGGGAGGCAATATCGGCCCTATGGCCTGGCAGCTGAAGTTCGGCGAACCAGCGGCTGGTCTCTGTGATGCTCATGCTGCAGATGCTGGGTAAATTGACGCCGCCAACAAATACGTGACGAGCCGCTCGCCGCAGTCGCTGTCCGTCGCAGCTGGGACAAGGTTGGTCACTCAGGTACTTGGCCAGTTCCTCGCGGACGATGTTGGAATCCGTATCGCGGTAGCGGCGCTGCATATTCGGAATGATGCCCTCGAACGGGTGATGCTGTTCGCGTTGCCCACCACGTGGCGAAGGCAGGGTAAAGCGGATTTTTTCTTTGCCGCTGCCATGCAGGATGACGTTCTGAATGGTTTCAGGAAGATCGTTAAAGGGCGTTTCAACGTCAAACTGGTAGTGATCTGCAAGACCATTTAACAGATTGAAATAATAGGCGTTTCTTCTATCCCAGCCGCGGATTGCGCCGCCGGCTAGACTGAGTTCCGGATGTGTGACGACACGTAGCGGGTCGAAAACCGACTGTACGCCCAGGCCATCGCAGCCGGTGCAGGCACCATGCGGACTGTTAAAGGAAAACAAGCGGGGTTCCAGCTCATTGAGGCTATAACCACATAAGTGGCAGGCAAATTTGGCCGAGAACGTCAGCGTATCGTCCTGTGCAGGGGCGTTGTCGCCGCGCGCCATGGGAGCGACATGGGCCACACCGTCTGCCATACGCAGTGCTGTTTCAAATGATTCGGCCAGCCGTTGCTTCTGCTCCGGGCGAACCTTGAAGCGGTCAATCACGACCTCAATGTCGTGTTTGGTCTTTGGATTCAGTGTGGGTAAGTCATCGAGATCATGTACGACACCGTCTATGCGTACTCGCACATAACCCTGGCTGCGCAATTCATCGAACAGGGCCTGTTGTTCGCCCTTGCGCCCCTGAACGACCGGTGCCAGCAGCATCCAGGCTGATTCCGGCGGCAAAGACAGGACGTGATCGACCATCTGGCTGATGCTCTGGGCGGCCAATTCAACATCATGGTCCGGGCAGTGTGGCGACCCGGTGCGAGCAAAGAGCAGGCGCAAATAATCGTAAATCTCTGTAACCGTACCTACGGTCGAGCGTGGATTGTGAGAGGTGGACTTCTGCTCAATCGAGATCGCAGGGGACAGGCCTTCGATGTTATCAACGTCCGGCTTGTCCATCATGGAAAGGAATTGGCGTGCATACGCCGATAGCGATTCGACATACCGCCGTTGGCCCTCTGCATACAAGGTATCGAAGGCCAGGGACGACTTGCCCGAGCCGGACAGTCCCGTAATCACGACCAGCTTGTCACGCGGCAGGTTCAGGTCGACGTTCTGGAGATTGTGCGTGCGCGCACCGCGAATAATGATGCTGTCCATATATGCTCATCATCTAATGGCAGGAGTGACCGGCTTAATCTGCCGATAACTTAAGGCCCGGGCCGGGCAAACACGTTAGAATACGCGCCCCTTTGAGTACTTACAAAACCTGCTTTGAATTCCCAAGAGTTGCGTGCGACCTCCGGGTTGGCCTTGATCTATGTGCTGCGCATGCTCGGCCTGTTCATGGTGCTGCCTGTTCTAGCCCTGTATGCCTCTGATCTGGCCGGCGTAACGCCGGTCAAGATCGGGCTTGCGATAGGTGCCTATGGTTTGACACAGGCCTTGCTTCAGATGCCTTATGGCATGGTTTCGGATCGCATCGGACGCAAGCCAGTGATCGTTTTTGGCTTGCTGGTTTTTGCCGCTGGTAGCCTGCTGGCAGGGATGGCCACGGATATTGACTGGGTCATAGCGGGTCGCGCACTTCAGGGAGCGGGCGCAATAGCGGCTGCGATCAGCGCATTACTGGCGGACCTGACCCGTGATAGCCAGCGCACACGAGCCATGCTTATCCTGGGTATCAGCATTGGTGCCGCATTTGCGCTGGCACTCATTCTGGGACCAGTGCTGGCACATTGGAT
>JBFKKS010000218.1:0-4265 GCA_041630955.1 Nevskiales bacterium | reverse complement strand
ACGCCATTCACGATTCGGTAGTGCTGTGCGAGGCCGGCCGTATCACGACACTGTGAGCGCGCAATGAAAATATGTGCCTTGCCCAAGCGGTGCTTTTTATCACCCTTCACGAACCAGCTCATGATGGGCTTGAGCGTCCACTTCAGCAGCTTGGTGAACACGCGGCTACGCAGGCTGATATTGACCGGCTTGAGTGATATCTCAGGCAGGGTAGTGATCAGGTTGGCAGAGGGCTGGCTCATGAATGATTCCTGTTGTTCAATGCAGCAGTCTCACAGACCCGGCAAGGGTTCACATCATCCGCATAGGTGAGTCGGTGGCCGCATCAGAGTCGGAAAACACCGTAACTCGGGTCCTTGATCGGGGTGTTGAGCGCTGCAGAGATCGATATGCCCAGTGCATTACGCGTGTCGACCGGGTCAAGAATGCCGTCATCCCAGATTTCCGACGTTGACCAGTAGGCACTGGACTTGCGCTTGAACTCTTCCACAACCGGGCGGCGGATGTCTTCAATCTGTTCGGGCGTCAGGCTTTCTCCGGCACGAGCCAGCTGCCTTACCTTGACCTCGGCAAGCGTGTTGGCGGCCTGCTCGGCACCCATTACGGAGATCTCGTGCTGGGGCCAGGTGAACAGGAAGCGGGAGTCAAAGGCGCGTCCCGACATGCCGTAGTTGCCGGCGCCGAAAGAGCCGTGGCACATCACGGTGAATTTGGGTACTTCGCAGCCGGTCATGGCCATCAGCATCTTGGCGCCGTCCTTGGTGATGCCGCGCTCCTCGTAAGCCTTGCCGACCATGAAGCCGGTGATGTTCTGCAGGAACACAATCGGTGTGCGGTTCTGGTTGCACAGCTGAATGAAGTGAGCGGCCTTTAGTGACGAGTCGTTAAACAACACCCCGTTGTTGGCCAGGATGCCGATCTTGTAACCCCATAGATGGGCATAGCCGCAGATCAGCGAGGTGCCGAACTTGGGTTGGTATTCATGGAAACGGGAGCCATCGACGATGCGTGCAATCACCTCGCGCATGTCGAATTGCTGCTTGATGTCTTTAGGCAGAACACCGTACAACTCATCGGGGGCGTAGTAGGGCTCTTCTGGCTCCTGCCATTCGATGCGGGTCTTTTCGGGTGTCTTGAACTGGCCCACGATGTCGCGACAAATGGCCAGCGCCTCTTCCTCGCTGGACGCCGGGTAGTCAGCCGTGCCGGAGGTGGTGGTATGCATGTCGCAACCGCCGAGTTCATCGACCGTGACTTCTTCGCCGGTGGCGGCTTTTACCAGCGGTGGCCCCGCCAGGAAAATGGCGCCGGTGCCGCGAACAATGACGTTGTAGTCGGAAAGCCCGGGCACATAGGCGCCACCGGCTGTGCAGTGGCCCAGTACGACGGACACCTGCTGGATACCCATCTTGGACAGTACGCACTGGTTACGGAAGATGCGGCCGGCGTAGTACTTGTCGGCAAAGAATTCGGCCTGCAGGGGCAGGAAGCCACCCGCCGAGTCACAGAGATGGACCACCGGCAGCCGGTTTTCAATCGCAATATCCAGGGCCCGAATAACCTTCTTGATGGTCAATGGGTACCAGGCCCCACCTTTGACGCTGCCATCGCCAGCATTAATCATGACCTCGCGACCGGCAACGATGCCGATGCCAGTGACGCAGCCTGCACCCGGCGCATCACCGTCATAGGCCTCGCCCGCCGCCAGTGGGGAGAGTTCCAGGAACGGGGTGCCGGGGTCGAGCAGACGCTTCAGGCGGTCACGCACCAGCATCTTGTTCTGTTTGGCCAGCCGGTCAAGGTCACGTTGCGGGCGATCAAAGCGGGCCTTTTCCTGTTTGGCCTTCAGTATCTCCGCATTCTTTTTATTGTGGGCGTAGTTGGCCTTGAATTCTTCCGACTGTGTATTAATGGCTGAGGCAATACGCTTCATTCTTCTTCTCCCGCTTCGGGTGCCAGTGTCACAAGCAACGCATCCTTGTCGAAGGTCTGGCCAACTGCGACGTGCAGTGTTTGAACCACGCCATCGCGTGGCGCGGTGATGGTGGTCTCCATTTTCATGCTTTCCATGATGAGTATGGTCTGGCCGGTTACGACGTGATCGCCTTCGCCAACAGCCAGTGAAACGAGGCTGCCGGGCATGGTGGCCTTGACGCTGTCGGCTGCTGAGCCTTCAGCCATCTCGGCCAGGCGTTGCAGGGCATGCTCGAACTGCAGTTGATAGGTCTCGCCGTCAAGATGAATGAATACGTCATCACCATCCACGGCCAGGGTGATATGGTCCAAGTGGGCGCCGGTAGTCAGCACCAGGTCGCCCTCTTCACCGGCAACCAGGTTGACCGAAATGGTCTGCCCGTTGACGTGCAGCCGGTAACCGTTCTTGGCACGTGACAGGCCGACATCGTATTCGGTTTCGCCGAGTTTGAATCCGTGTTGCATCAGTGTCGTCCTCTAGTTCTGCCACTCGCCGATAGCGGCGTGCAGGTCGGGTGTCAGGTCTGCGACATCTCGCATGGGGCGATTGCTCAATGCCGCAGCCGCGAGGAGTTTATGGGTCAGCGTTTCCGTCATTTCGGGTTCCGCTGCAATATCCGGGTTGGCATCCAGGAAGCCGGTATGCACATCGCCGCTGATAAAGGCGGGGTGATTCAGCAGCCGGCGCAGGAATGCCGTGTTGGTCTTGCAGCCAAGCAGAACCAGGTCGCGCAATGCCGCGTCTGCCCGTGCGCGGGCTTCGTCACGATTCGAGCCACGAATAATCAGTTTGGCCAGCATCGGGTCAATCGCGGCAGTGACGGCGCCGCCTTCAACAATGCCGGCATCCATGCGTACGCCATCCCCGGTCGGTACTTTCCAGCGCAGAACCGGGCCCGTGGTGGGCGTGAAGCCGGCAGCCGCATCCTCAGCGTAGATGCGAAACTCAATGGCATGGCCTGATGCCTTGATGTCTTCCTGTGCATAGCCCAATGGCTCACCGGCTGCAATGCGTAACTGTTCAGCAACCAGGTCCTTGCCTGTGATTTCCTCGGTGACCGGGTGTTCGACCTGCAGGCGGGTATTGGTTTCAAGAAAGTAGAACTCGGCCTCGCCGCCCTGTGTGCCAAAAATGAACTCGACCGTGCCCGCATTGCGGTAACCGGCACTGCGTGCAATGCCGGCGGCGGTTTCACAAATCTCCGCTCGCAGCTTGTCGTCCAGGGCCGGTGAGGGCGTTTCCTCCACGATTTTCTGGAAGCGGCGTTGCACCGAACACTCACGCTCAAACAGATGCACCACATTGCCATGCGCATCGCCCAGTACCTGTACCTCGATATGGCGTGGGTTTTCGATGAATTTCTCGACATACAAGCGGCCGTCGCCAAAGTAACGCAGGCCCTCGCTGCGGGCGCGTTCAATTTCTTCCTCAAGTTGGCCGGCTTCACGCACGACCCGCATGCCCTTGCCCCCGCCACCGGCGGCAGGCTTGATCAGCAATGGCAGTGGCAAGGCCTTGGCACGTTCAAGAAAGGTGGCCGGGTCATCATCCTCGATGGCCGAAGGGGCCACCGGAAAACCGTGCTTTTCTACGAAGGCACGGGCCCGTACCTTGTCACCCATGAGATCGATCTGCTCGGGGGTCGGGCCGACAAAGGCGATACCGGCGTCGGTGACGGCCTGGCAGAAGCTGGCGTTCTCCGATAGAAAGCCATAACCGGGATGAATCGCACCGGCACCCGAGGACTTGGCTGCTGCCAGTATCTGGTCCGCGTCCAAGTAGGCGGCGACCGGGGTGTCGCCCATGATTTCTACCGCTGTATCAGCCAGCGTAATGGCAGGCGTATTGCGATCAGCCTGGTGATACACAATCACGCCTTTGAGACCCAGCGCCTTGACGGTCCGCAGAATCCGCGCGGCTATCTCACCTCTATTGGCGACCAGCACGGTGTCGAAAGGCCATTGACTTACGTCTGGCCCGATAGTGTTGTCAGTCATGGTGTTGCGTCCAGTTTTTGTTCCAGTCGGGCGGCCAGTTCGGATAGCCGCTGCGTTTCGGTCTGAAGGTTTTGGGTATGAATGCCCTGCCAGAGCAGGCCGGTGATCTGCTCGGCCACCAGGTCAATATCCAGGCTGCCATGGCCACACAGGTAGGGCCATGCGTGGTGCTCAATGCCGCCGTAAATCATGTCGCGCAGCAGGCTGGCCGGCAGGTCGGCACGGATTTCACCACTATCAATGCCATCCTGTAGCACCTGCACCAGCAATTCGGTATAGCGTTTGTTCAGGGT
>JBFKKS010000217.1:0-4286 GCA_041630955.1 Nevskiales bacterium | reverse complement strand
TTGTATAAATTCCAGAATTCCTTTTCTTTCAGTCAGCCTCCCGACTGATAAAAGCACGGGCCGCTCACCCAACTGCCAACGTTCACGAAAGTCATCACGGGCATTAACATCAAGCACCGGAATAGACACACCGGGGTTGAGAATTTGGATTTTCTCCGCTGGCACACCCCTGGTCTCGGCGAGTCGAGCTGTATTTTTACTATTCGCGATACACAGATCACAGCGACGTATGAATGGTAGCCAGACACGCTGATAGATCGGGTGAGACACGACCAAATCAAGGCCATGCACATAGACCACGCACTTGGCTCCCGTTAGCCGAGACACGATCCAGGCCACAGGTGCCAGCAAACCGGAACCTGCAAAAACTATATCCGGCGTTTGCCTGACTGAGAGTCTGATACCGGCAATCAGTGCCCGAAGCAGGAATAACCACAACGGCCTGATTCTAATTTCAACGAAACGTTCAATCTGGCTGAAATACCCCTGAGAGTCGGCGGGTCCGATGATGTCCAAAACATAATCGTTCTTCAACTCATTGATTACATGGTAATTTAGACGCTCCATGCCGCCAACAAGTGGGGGCAGATTTCGGCTTATATGCAGGAGTCTGGGCATAGAGGTTTTTTTCTCGCAGGTATCATTCGCATCGGGGCGACGAATTAGGGCCTTCCATGCTCGTGTTAACAGAAACGTCCCACGCTTGTGGCGCGAGATTCTAAAATCTAATCCAGGAGCCGGCCTGTCGCTGACCATGTAAAGATGGGGTATCCTAAGACTATCTTATATAAAATAAAAACGAACTCAGAGTACAGATGGCTATAGGTAACGAAGAAGACGCTGCGATGACAGGCCTGACTGGTCTGGCCAGGCGGCTTGTAGCTGACCAGATTCTGGCCGAACATCTGGCGCGCGACGCACAAGAACAGGCTTTAGCCGCCCGTAAGTCACTGGCTGTTTACCTCGCCGAAGAAAAAATAGTCAGTTCATCCCAGATCGCCATGGCAGGCAGCCGTGAATTTGGCATGCCATTGCTCGACATTCAGGCCTTTGACCTTTCTCAATCTCCCGTTCAGGACATTAATGAGCGGCTGATCCGTAAAAACCGTGCTCTGCCGCTTTGCATCCGAGGCCACAGGCTCTACGTCGCCATTTCCGACCCTACCAATTTGCCTGCCCTGGAAGAATTTAAGTTTGCCACCGGCAAACTTATAGAGCCGATTCTTGTAGAGGATGACAAGCTTCTCAATGCCATAGAAGACGCACTGAGTGAACACGATACAACCCTTGGCGGCATTGAGGACGCCGACCTAGAAAACATCGAACTCAGTTCCAACGAACAAAAAGACGGGCCAGAAATCACGGCGGCCGACACCGATGATGCGCCGGTGGTTCGATATATCAATAAGATTCTGCTGGAGGCGATTCGCAAGGGTGCCTCCGACATACACCTTGAACCTTATGAACGCCGCTATCGTGTGCGTTATAGGCTGGATGGAATTCTATATGAAACCGGACGACCACCGGTCGGCATCGGCACCCGGCTTGCGGCACGAATCAAGGTCCTCTCGAGCCTGAATCTGGCTGAACGTCGCTTGCCCCAGGACGGACGCATTAAGCTGAATCTTTCACGGAATAAATCCATCGACTTCCGTGTCAGCACATGCCCAACCCTATGGGGCGAGAAAATTGTGCTGCGTATTCTTGATTCCAGCGCGGGCAATCTGAATATTGAGGATCTGGGCTACGACGACCAACAAAAGGAGCTCTATCTGGAGTACCTTGCCAAACCCTACGGCATGATTCTGGTCACGGGCCCTACCGGTAGTGGTAAGTCGGTCTCGCTTTACTCCGGCCTGCATATTCTTAATACCACCAATCGCAATATTTCCACCGTAGAAGACCCGGTGGAAATCAATATGGAAGGAATCAACCAGGTATCCGTATTCACCAAGGTCGGGCTTACATTTGCCACCGCCCTGCGCGCATTTCTGAGACAGGATCCAGATGTCATCATGGTGGGTGAAATTCGTGACCTGGAAACCGCCGAGATTGCCATTAAAGCAGCGCAAACCGGTCACCTGGTGCTTTCCACACTGCACACCAACGATGCACCCCAAACACTGACCCGCCTGGTAAACATGGGAGTGCCTGCCTATAACATCGCATCTTCAGTTGGTCTGATCATCGCCCAACGACTTGTTCGCAAGCTATGTGAACACTGTAAGCGCCCTATCGATGTACCAACCCAGGAATTACTGAAGGAGGGCTTTAGTGAAAGTGAGCTCGAAGAGCTCACACTGTATGAAGCACAAGGCTGCTCACAGTGTACTGAGGGTTACAAGGGCCGCATGGGTATATTCCAGGTAATGGAGGTAAGTGAAGCAATAGGGCGTATCATCATGGAAGGTGGCAATGCCAACCTCATCAAGCAGCAGGCCGAGCATGAAGGAGTCATTGACCTTCGGCGCTCTGGTCTGAACAAGGCCAAGGCTGGCCTGACAAGCCTGACAGAAATCAATCGCGTTACACTAGACTGATGTTTGAACTAGACTCTCGGTAGATCGCATAGACTTATTGCACTGACTGGAAGATATTAAAGTGGCAGCATCTGCAAAAACCGTTGAGCGCAAGGCACCCAAAGATAAGACATTTATCTGGGAAGGCACTGACCGCAAGAACCGGCGCCTAAAGGGTGAACTGATCGCCTACGGCGAAGCGCAGGTACGAGCGTCACTTCGGCGACAGGGTATTAACCCTCTGCGCATTCGGCAAAAGTCGATGCTTTTCACCAAACGGGCGCAGAAAATTCAGCCCGCTGATATCGCCGTCTTTACACGCCAGATGGCGACCATGATGAAGTCCGGTGTACCACTGGTGACCGCACTGGAGATGATCTCACGAGGCAGTGAGAATCCGTCCATGCGGAAATTGGTGAATGACGTCAAGATCGGTGTCGAAAGCGGTGGCACCCTGGCTGACAGCTTTGAGAAGCACCCGGCACATTTCGACAACCTGACAGTCAACCTGGTCCGTGCTGGTGAAAAATCCGGTACGCTCGAAACGCTGCTGGACAAAATCGCCAGCTACAAGGAAAAATCAGAAGCCCTCAAGGCTCGCATTAAAAAGGCCATGTTCTACCCAGTGGCCGTTATTTCAGTTGCACTTGTTGTTACCGGCATCTTGCTCTATTTCGTGGTTCCTCAGTTCCAATCGCTATTCCAGACCTATGGCGCTGACTTGCCGGCCTTTACCTTGTTTGTAATGGACCTTTCGGATTATGTACAGGACTGGTGGTGGCTGGTGCTCATCGTCGTTATCGGTTCCACGCTGGCCCACCTGGAGGGCAGGCGCAGATCAGTCAGATACCGCCGCGCCACTGACCGCTTGTTGCTCAAATTGCCGATCGTTGGCGATATCATTTACAAGGCCGCAGTAGCACGCTACTGCCGTACCCTGTCAACGATGTTCGCCGCCGGCGTTCCCTTGGTTGAAACGCTGGACTCTGTAGGCAATGCAGCTGGTAATGTGGTGTTCGAAGAAACCATCCATGAAATGAGAGACCAGGTCGCAAGTGGCTTGCAGCTGCAACTGGCCATGGCCCAAACCCAGCTGTTTCCTCATATGGCCGTACAGATGATAGCGATCGGCGAAGAAGCTGGTTCACTGGAAGACATGGCTGGAAAGTCAGCTGATTTCTATGAACAGGAGGTAGATAACCAGGTAGATGCAATGAGCAGCCTGCTCGAGCCAGTCATCATATCGGTTATCGGCATCATGGTAGGAGGTCTGGTTGTCGCCATGTATCTGCCAATCTTCAAACTCGCTTCGGTCTTTTAGCTACAAGTGGCATACCTCCAGGACAGCAGCATTCTGCTGCCGTTAGCTACTATTCTCGGACTGCTGGTAGGCAGTTTCCTGAACGTGGTCATCATTCGCCTGCCTCAGATGATGGAATCAGCCTGGCGACGTGAATGTGCCAGCTTAGACGGCAAGCAAACACCGGACGAGGACCAGCGCTCCCTCACCATCGCCTGGCCGCCCTCTCGATGTAACCACTGCCAGGCTCCCATCAGGGCATGGCAAAACATCCCGGTAGTCAGCTACCTGTTACTGCGTGGAAAATGTGCCCAATGCAAAGCCCCGATCGGGCTTCAATATCCCATCGTTGAACTATGTGCAGGCCTTCTTACGATGGCTGTCATGTGGCGTTTCGGCTTCACCCTGGCGGGCTGTGCGGCCGTCATTCTGAGCTGGGGGCTACTGGCACTGTCAGCCATTGACCT
>JBFKKS010000216.1:0-4290 GCA_041630955.1 Nevskiales bacterium | reverse complement strand
CGCTTGATCGGTAAACAAGGAATATTGCAGAACACTGTCATCCTGTGGGTTGGTCAGTTCTCGGCTAGTGATGTTAGCGGTTGTACCACTGCCAGCGTCCATGCCGACCTCATAAGCTGTACCCGGAGTGCAAACAACGTGCACTGAAGTCTCGGCATCAACTGGAACATCAATGTTTGCCGCTGCCACACCGAAGTTCAGCGGCAATGCTGACACTGAACAAGTCGAAAGCACTGTCAGAGTCACTTGCATTGTGCTGGTTGTCGTCGCCGCCTGGCTTAATGGAATGGCCGAGGCGGCCATCACCGCTACCGCAACTGACGCGCGTTTAATGTTTTTCATGTTACCTCCCAGTAATAATTATTTGTCCAACTGCACGTTTACTATACCGCACGACAGGAGCCTAGATACTTTTCTTATAACAATCAAGCACCTTTGTCATACTGCTCCCCCAGCCGCTCAAAACCGCAGATACTAAAACCGTTTATCCCTTGACCCTATAGTTGACTACAGGCTTTATGCTACACCCATGGCGAGCACCCATGAGGTAACAAGCATGAGCACACAAACAATCGGACGTATTTCAAAAGCCAGCGGCACACCGATAGAAACCATCCGTTTCTATGAACGTGAAGGCCTGCTGCCAGCGGCGCCACGCACCGAAAGCGGCTACCGGCTTTATGACCGCGATGCCACCCAACGCCTGCGCTTTATCTCGCGCGCCAAGGCACTCGGTTTCACGCTGGCCGAGATCAGAGAAATCCTGGCCTTGCAGGACAACCCCGCGTCCAGTCGCACCGGCCGGGCAGAGGTCAAGGCACTGACCGAACGCAAGCTGGAGGACATCGAACGAAAGATCGCTGACTTGCAGCGCATGCGGGATGTGCTGTCGCAACTCGCCAGTGAGTGCAGTGGCCGTGGCAGCGTCACCCACTGCCCCATTATCGAGTCCCTGTCAGGCGTTGAGGCTTGCACCCATACGGAGGATACACATGACTGATTCAACCGAGCCGCATTGCCATCATCAGGCGAATAGCATGCATGCCGGCCATGCCCGCACAGGCAGCAATGCACGCACCGCCGCTTCGGCCACCATCCATTGTTTGAGCGGTTGCGTGATTGGCGAATTTATCGGGCTGGCGCTCGGCGTGCAGCTGGGCTGGCCGCCGATGACGACCATTATTGTCGCCACCACGCTGGCCTTTATTACCGGCTTTGGCCTGACCCTGATCCCGTTAATGCGTGGCCGTGGCCTGAGTTTCGGCCAGGCCTGGAAAATCGTCTGGGTCGGTGAAACCATTTCCATCACGGTCATGGAAGTCGCCATGAACTTCACCGACTACCATATGGGCGGCATGACGGTATCCGGCCTGCACGAGCCGTTGTTCTGGATCAGCTTTGCCGTGGCGATAGTGGCCGGCTTCGTGGCCGCCTTCCCGGTTAACTGGTGGTTACTGAGTCGCAACCTGAAGAATTGCCATTAGTACGATGGCCACGCTGGTTGGGGCTATCAAAATCATGTGGGCTGATGATCGCTACCGCATAGGAAACCGGGTTTGCCAGCAGACGGACTGTTGCCCTACTGACTCCGCAGTTTTTTCTTTTCCATACGGATGTGTTTCCTGCGATTCCATAGATACATGAAGGAATCGTGAAAGTATCGGTATACCACGATGTAAAACCGCTGAATGGAAGGCTCGGCAGTGTCCATGGTGTAGCCCATCTTTTCCATAATCATCCGTGACCATGGATAACTTTCAAACTCCACGATCTCAGTCTTGCTCAAGCCGTTTCGCCAGTTCTCGAGGCGCGATGCATCGGGCCGCTTGCCCACCAGCTTGTGCTGATTCTGGGTAAACTCCGGCAGGATCAGGCCCCCACCGTCGAGCATCGGTTCGTGGTAAGCCTGGCCGGTGAATTCGCACAGCCGGCTAAGCGCCTCTTCGGGATTGCGGAGAATGTCCTCGTAACGAATTCGGTAGCAATTACTGCCCTCGGCAACCTCCACCATCAACGCCTGTTGCACCCTGGTTGTCCAGTAGCGCGTGCCCATGTAGGCGTTGTTTGGCCCCCAATCCAGGGATTTGATGGACTGGAATACGGCCCGGCCATCCCGCACGATGTGAATATACTTGGCCGCCGGAAAACAGCTCTTCAGCAAGGCATAGAACTTGAAGTTATCGGGGGTATGGTCACACCACCACAGATTGTCTGCGGGATCGCGGCCATGCTGTTTCAGATAGGCGCCAATCACATTATCAATGGTGACACGCGGATTGGTCAGATCAATCAGCGCCGCCAACTGTTCATCGGATAACGCCAGATCCCACACGGCAAACCTGAAATGCGCCTTTAACCAGCGCGCGGCATGCAGGGTATCGGCAAAGCCTTGCAGGTGCGAAATCAGAAGATATTCGTGTATCCACTGCGACTCCGGGGTCGCAAAACTGTCACTTGCCGAGCCGAGTATGTCCCCCAGCATGGTTGTGCCACTGCGGTCACAGCCTGCGATAAATACTGGCCTTAAAGGCATCCGGTCTCCCTATGTCATGGCTGCACTTAGTTCCATATTTTTCCTGAACCATGGCGCAAGATAAGTGCGAATATTCAGGTGTTTCCTTACCGCTAGTGTTGCGCTAATGGACTGAAATGCAAGCATACCAGCAGAACCAATCGCAGCACCAACCAGCCCGTACTCGAGCACCAGCATGGCGGTAATGGGCAAACCCAAACCAACTGTTAGCAACAGGAGCTGCCGCAGTACACGCTCGCGTCCTGCCATGATGAGGCAGTAGCCGGCAGGGCCACACAGGGCCTTGACCAGCTGGCCCAGGATCAGGATGCGCAAGGGCGTTTGTACACCATCAAATTCTGCACCAAAGGTCCACACAACCGTACCCGGGAAAAGCAGCATCATGCCCAGTGCCGGCAGCGACAGCAGCAACAGGAACTGTGCGCCACGCTGGGCGACTCGTTGCATACCGAGCATATCGCCGGCCTGGTAACAGGTTGCCAGGCGTGGCGAAATCAGGCTGCCCACCAGTACGCCAATAATGGTTATCTGGGCTGTCACCTTGAGGGCCACGCCCATAATTCCCGCGTCTGCGGTCGACAGATATAAGCCAACCAGCGGCAGTGTCGCCATTGCGAGCATAAACTGCACCAGTTCGATACAGGTCAGGTCAATCGAGGCCCGCGGCAAATAGAACGCCCGCGCCGGCAAGCGTATTGCCTTTAAGGGCAGGTCACGCAGTACGGAAATAAAGCTGCACAGCGCCGCCAGCATGCAACCCGCAAGATAAGCCAAACAGGCCGTATACAGGTGCAGGGCCTGATGTTCATAGAAACTCCAGCCAATCATGAGCGACAACACCGGCAGCATTGCCACCTCGACCAGGGCAGCTCGCCCGGGTTTGCCCATTGCCTTGAGCATGGCGGCCTGGACCCAGATCAGAACCGTTGGTAACAGGGCGATCGAAAACACCTTGAGGGGGTTGGCCATGGCGGCGTTGTCAAACATCTCGTAAGCCAGCCAGTCGCTCGCCATGAATAGACAGACGGCAGCCACGCAGGCCAATGTCATTGCGGTGGTGATGACCTGCGCATAAATGCCTCCCAGTGCCAGCATTTCCCGCTTTTCCCAGGCCGTTGAGGCCTGGCGCAATAAAAGGTTGTCGAGGCCACACTTGGCCAGGATGGCGCACAGGGTCATGGTCATCGCACAGAGAAAGAAAATACCTGTGCCATCGACCCCCAGCGTCCGCGCCACCGCCACCTGCAGTAGCAGCCCGCTCATGGCGCCAATGCCACGCGCCATCAAACTGCCGCGGAGCAGGCGCATCAAATCATCGTCCTGAGACAACCAGGCAAACAGTCGTTTGGTGTAATGCATCACTGTATCGTCCCGTTGGCTAAATAAGGCCATTGCACGTCACCATGCGGCATGCTCAGGGCCTGCAACTGCTTCATCTCCCACTGCCAGGCATGCCCAATAATCGTTTCCAGGTCGCTATAGACCGGGCGCCAACCCAGGGTCTTGCGTGCCAGCGTACTGTCGGCAACCAGGCGATCGGGGTCACCAGGACGACGCGGGGCATTAATACAGGGAATGGGATGGCCGGTTACCTCGCGTGCCGCGTCAATGACTTCCTGCACAGAAAAGCCCAAACCGTTACCCAGGTTAAAGACCGCAGAGTCACCACCGCCCAGCAGGCGTTGCAGGGCCAGCTCATGGGCGCGGCACAGGTCATTCACATGCACGTAATCCCTGATGCAGGTGCCGTCCGGCGT
>JBFKKS010000215.1:0-4324 GCA_041630955.1 Nevskiales bacterium | reverse complement strand
TGATTGCCTGTAATGGCTTTAATGGATCAGCCAACTCCAGTGGCATGGGCGGCGAGCCATTTCCGGTCGATACAATGCGCGTCTTTCTCGATTACCCAGAGGATATAAAACATTACGGCATCAGCTTTAACAGCGAACTGGGTAGTTGGTCGATCGCCGGTGAGTACAGCTTTATAGATGATCAGCCGATCCAGATTTTGCAAAGTGACCTGGTTTTCGCCTCGCTGCAAAATTCAGCGCCTCCTGAAGACCTGCCTATCGGCCCGCTCGCACTGTCTGATCCACTGCTATCAGCACTGCCTGCAGCCCTGTCCGATGTAGTAAATAACCTCGCTGCTGGCTTTCCGGCGGAAGGCAACCTCGTGTTTCCCTCGGCCAGAAGTGTATTTCCGGACTTCCTGTCTGCCTACCGCGGCCGGACAGCCCGCCCTGGCGAATACATTCCCGGCTACGAGCGTGTGCAGATGGGACAGCTGGCAATCACCGGCGTACGTATTTTCCCATCCAGCAACCCCATTGGGGCCGACCAGATCATATGGGTACTGGAGGCTGGGCTGACGCATGTCCTTGATATGCCCAAGGTCAACGAACTCCCGTTCCAGGGCGCAGGCGACTTCACTCACCCAACGCCCGGCTCTGACGGCAGCGGTCAGCCCAAGGGAGAACCCGTCAACACGCTGAGTATTAATCCTCACCAGCAAAAGGATGGGTTTGCTGAGGATTTTTCATGGGGTATGCGCACCCTCGTGCAAGTCACTTACAACGATGTGTTCAGCTCGGGCATTAATGTCCTTCCCACCCTGATCTGGTTTGAGGATATATCCGGTATCAGCCCTTCACCGATGCAAAATTATGTAGAGGGCCGTCGCCTATTCGTACCGGGGCTATTTTTTGACTTTTCCCAATCCCTGTCAGGCTCTATCCTGTATCAATATCACGATGGCGAAACAACAAATCTGCTACGAGATCGTGATAACCTCTCCATCAGCATGGCCTACAATTTTTAGTATGTAGGCAGATAAAAAAAGGGCCCCGCAGGGCCCTTTTCTTTACTGCCTGTTTTGATTACTTCAGTTCGCTTGAGCTAAGGCCAAGCAAGCGGCGCGCTACAATCAGTAGCTGTATTTGCTGCGTGCCCTCAAAAATATCCAGAATTTTGGCATCACGCGCCCATTTCTCTAGTAGTTCATGCTCGGTGTAACCCACCGTGCCACAGAGCTGAACACAACGCAGTGTTACATCCACTACCATGCGCCCGGCCTTGGCCTTGGCCATGGACGCCTGCAGAGAATTAGGCATCGCATTATCCGCCATCCAGGCCGCCTGCAAGGTAAGCAGGTGGGCTGCCTCCCAGTCTGCCTCCATAGCTATAAACTGTGCCACCGCGGAAGACTGGCTACTGGCCGGCCTGTTGTAATCGATAATGACCCCTGCTGCTTCTAATTGCTTACGGGTCTCATCCAGTGCAGCACGCCCCAGACCCACGGCCATTGCCGCGACGAGAGGACGGGTATTGTCGAAGGTTTGCATGACCCCGCCAAAACCCTTCTTGGTATCCACTTCAGGACTGCCTAGCAGATTCTCCTTGGGCACTCGACAATTGGTAAAACTGAGTACTGCCGTATCCGAAGCACGGATACCCAACTTATGTTCCAGCCTGACCACTTCCATTCCGGGTGTACCGCGCTCAACCACGAATGACTTGATTGCCGCACGTCCCGCATTCTTATCCAGCGTTGCCCAGACCACGACCAGATCTGCCCGCTCTCCACAGGTAACGAAAATCTTCTCACCATTAAGTACGTAATGATCACCGTCTTCTTTGGCAGTGGTGTTGATGTTGGCGGAATCCGAACCAGTGCCAGGTTCTGTGATCGCCATAGCCGCCCATCGCCCCTCAAAGCGTTTGAGTTGCTCGTCATTGGCAACGGACGCTATGGCCGAATTACCCAGCCCCTGGCGCGGCATGGTCAATAGTAGTCCCACATCACCCCAGCACATTTCGATGACACCCAGAACGGTGTTCATATTGCTGCCGTTGCGCACCTCTCCGTCGGTTGGTGCTTCGCGCCGTACCCCGCCAGCCCCCGCTCCGCGATCACTGCCGGCATTCATTCCATCCAACAGTGATGCCAGCATATCCAGCTCTTTAGGATAGGCGTGCTCGGCTAAATCATACTTACGCGAATTGGGGCGTAGTACCTCCTTCGCTACCTGATGCGCCTGGTTAACAAGAACCCTGAATTTCTTTGGCGTTTCGAGATTAATCATGTGTCTTTCCTTATTCCGGATGCTCAAACGAGCACTACACCTTCCATGAGACCGATGGCGCGCAAATCCCGGTACCATCGTTCTACAGGGTGTTCCTTCACAAAACCGTGCCCGCCAAGCAACTGCACCCCGTCATTACCAATATTCATGCCCTTTTCTGCACATAGCGTCAGTGCCAGAGCCGCGTCACGTCCAAGTTCCAGCCCCTGCTCTGCACGACTGGCAGCCCGCCAGGTCAACAGGCGCATTGCTTCCGTTTCAATCCCTATATTGGACACCATGAAGGCAACTGCCTGACGATGACTGATAGGCTCACCAAACGCCTTGCGTTCGTTTACGTAAGGAATCACATAGTCCTGTACTGCCTGGCAAGCACCTACCGCCAAGGCGCAGCTTCCTATGCGAGATAACTGAATGAATTCAGCATAGCTACTGCCCGCTTCTTCGCCGAGCAAGGCAGAAGCGGGGAGAGTGACATTCTTCAAAAGTAAACGTCCCATGGACGCAGCACGCACGCCCATGCCAGGGTCCGCTTCAATGGTCAGCCCTTGTGTGTCTGAAGGAATGATGAACAGTGCCGGACCGGCAGATTCAACTTCCGCGGCGACCAGGAAAAGCTCAGCCTGGCCTGCCAGCGGCACCATCGACTTGACCCCATTCAGGACATAACCGTCCGCAGTCTTGCTGGCCGTTGTTTGCAACAGGAACGGATCAAAAAGCGGTCGCGGTTCCATGACCGCCATTGCCGCCTGTGGTTGCTTGTCCTCAACGAAAGCAGGCAAATAGGTGGCCTGCTGGTCCCCTGAACCCCACCGGGCCAAGGCATTGGCAACCGCAACCGGCGAGAGTACTGCAATGGCCAGCCCCATATCACCATGTGCCAGCGCTTCAGTAACCAGCACATTGGTTACGGGCGACTGTTCTGCACCCGCCCCGCCTGCGCCTTCTGGAATGGCCATCAGTGACAAGCCCAGATCGTTTGCTTCTTCAAGCAGCTCAGCCGGAGCACAGCAGGCATTATCCGCCTCGTAAGCGGCGGGTCGCAGACGCTCTTCAGCATAGCGTTGCACACTGTCGCGCATCATTGACTGTTCGTCTGTTGGATTCAGGTCGAACAGGCCTGCATTACCGGTCGGCTTCTCAAGCCGGTTCGGTTTAAGCTTGTCGCGCACTGCCTTGAAACCGCGATTGGCTGCGCCTGCCGTACGAAAGCCGGTCTTTGAAGCCTGAAATATGACGCCCTCGGCCGCCTTGTCCAGTTTGATCTTTTGAACGGTTCGGTTACCCGCAAAACGATTAAGTAATGCCAGTCCGAAACCCTGAAAATCTTTTGCCATGGTTTAGTCCTGTGAGTCCCGGTCAGCCAAACTGGCTTTCAACCTTGTTGACCTCATTAATGTAAAGCTGCATCGCTTCTTCCTGACTCATGCCCTTTAACTTGGCCCATGCGTCGTGCTTGAAACGCCCAACCGGGTCGAGCATGCCGGGCCGCTTGCCCTCTACATCTCCATCCTGGGCCTGACGAAATAAAGCGTACATGCGCAACTTGTCGTCATTACTGGGTTTGTAATCACCATCTGCCGGAGCAGAGCGAACTTTCTCAACCGCCTCGTCAAACTGCTGTTTTAGATCGGACATGTACTATCTCCTCGCGCTTACCAAGAAAAGGAAAGAAGTCTTGTCGAATTTAGCATGGCAACAATCACGGTACAATCCCACTCCCCATTATTTAGACCAAACGACCAATGCTAACCAAGGCCAATAACCTGGAGAGTAGTCAGTACGCTTCTCATCTCATGACAGAAACATGGGGTAATCTTGCCACTGTTACAGAGGTACTTAGCGCCGAGGACGGCGGTCAAATAGCACTGACGCATGTACACCCCATTGATGATGTGCCCAGGCAGAAACCGGTCATCCTTATTCCAGGGATGTTCAGCAATCGTCATTTCTGGGTATCGCCCAAGGGCATAGGTCTGGCATCCGCTCTTGCGCATGCGGGTTCTCATGTGTGGCTTGTCGAGCGTCGACAACTCGGGCGTTCACCCACGCT
>JBFKKS010000214.1:0-4384 GCA_041630955.1 Nevskiales bacterium | reverse complement strand
TGGGTATGACGAAGCCTTTACATTGCTTAACTTCGTCAACTTAGGCTGGATAGACGTTTTTTACTACACGCTACCGAACAACCATGTGCTGTTCAGCCTCGTCGCCCATATTACCTGGCCGTTTTCAGGCGACGCCTTGATCACAGCAAGACTTATCGCCCTGGTTGTTAGCGTAGTTTCGATTCCTATGGCATTTGTGCTCGCCCGCAAACTCGAGTCTCATGGCCTCATCACGTTAGTTGGTATGGCCTTACTGCCCTATCTGGTTTTCTTTGGTGGTCTGGCGCGTGGCTACTCGATGATGGTTTTTCTGCTACTTGCTCTGGCACTTTTGGTGCAGCTTGAACATCCGAAGCAGGAACGCTGGCTGGCCATGGCGCTGGTATCTGCACTGGCCCTGTTCACCATGCCATCTGCCCTCTTCGGTGTAGCCAGCATCGTCGCCTGGGCTTTATTTCTCAACTTTAGAAAACCATCAGATTGGCGAGATAGCGCACTGCATTTCCTGCTTCCTTATGGGCTCGCCGTATCGAGCTTCACTCTGCTTTTATATACACCAGTCATCATTGCCAGCGGGAGTGTAGATGCAATTATTAATAACCGATTCGTTCAACCACTTTCCTGGTCGGCATTTCTAGGTACGTTCTTCTCCTATAGTGAACAAATGCTCACTGGGCAGCTGAGGGACATATCCATCTTCTTTCTGCCCATTGCTGCGATCGGTATCTTGCTGGCACTGGCCCAAAGAACATCGGCGACTTTGTTGCTAGGTTTGATTGCTGGCAGTTTGGCCATCCTGCTCCTGTCTCGTACCCATCCGTTTACTCGAACCTGGGTTTACTTGCTTCCCTTCCTTCTTGTTGCAGCTGACTGCGGCTGGAGTCGGATAACGGGTTGGCTACCCGCCAAATTCAAGCCCACTGCCATATGGACAGTGTCGGGATTTTGCCTGGTTACTCTGGGCTGGCAGCATACTCAGATTCAATATGTGCAGTACCCAGATATTGGCCCTGCACCGGAGGCCGAAAAACTTGCGATGGAATACGCCATAAACTCCTCACCGGTTGATGTGGTCTGCGTTCATAATCCTATCGACGCTCCATTTCTCTATTATTTTCGCGGCAAGCTAGTTAGCGAACAGCCGCGATCAGCTGCTGGTGAAAATCAGAATATCTGGCTAATCAAAAAAACCGACGCCGATGCGTCATTACAGAAAATGCCAGCTGGCTGGCGTCCGGACCGCTCCTTCAAAGGAACTTGTTTCCAAATCTAAAGCACGCGGATGACCATTTTGCTATATCCGCATATACGTATAAGCAGATAGATGAACAATGATACAATCCACTGGCTATCTTAATGTCGGAGTTACCCATGCCTGCTGATCAAACCCAACGCCTCACCGAGTTGCTTAAGCAACGCATCCTGATCCTGGATGGCGCCATGGGTACCCAGATTCAGAACTACAAGCTGGATGAGGCAGCCTATCGTGGCGAGCGTTTCGCCGACTGGGGCCAGGACCTGAAGGGCAACAATGACCTGCTGTCACTGAGCCAGCCCGACATCATTCGTGACATTCACAGCGCCTACCTTGAGGCGGGCGCCGATGTGCTGGAAACCAACACCTTCAACGCCACCTCGATCGCCCAGGCCGACTACGGCATGGAAGAACTGGTGTATGAACTGAACAAGGTCTCGGCCGAACTGGCCCGCGAAGCCTGCGATGCGATTGCGACCGACGATAAGCCGCGCTTCGTGGCCGGCGTGATCGGCCCCACCAATCGCACAGCTTCCATTTCGCCGGATGTGAACGACCCCGGCTTTCGCAATGTGAGCTTCGATGAACTGGTGGTCAGCTATACCGAGGCCATCCAGGGACTGGTCGATGGCGGCACCGATATCCTGCTGGTGGAAACCATTTTCGACACCCTGAATGCCAAGGCGGCCATCTACGCCATCGAGAAATTCTTCGACGACCACAACACCCAACTGCCTGTCATGATTTCCGGCACCATCACGGACGCCTCCGGGCGCACCCTGTCGGGCCAAACGACCGAGGCCTTCTACAATTCATTGCGCCATGCCAAACCGCTGCTCATTGGCCTGAACTGTGCGCTGGGCCCCGATGCCCTGCGCCAGTATGTGGCCGAGCTGTCACGCGTGGCCGAGTGCTTTATCTCGGTACACCCCAACGCCGGCCTGCCGAATGAATTCGGCGAGTACGACCTGGGTCCGGAGGAAATGGCCGAACAGATCGCAGAGTGGGCTGATTCGGGTCTGCTTAACCTGGTTGGCGGCTGCTGCGGCACCTCTCCAGACCACATCCGCGCCATCGCCAAGGCGGTAGAAGGCAAGCCGCCCCGGGTTCGGCCTGACCTGCCGCCGATGCTGCGACTGTCGGGCCTGGAACCATTCAACGCGGTGGCCTGAGATGACCCAATCCACAGCCCAGTTCATCAATATCGGCGAACGCACCAACGTCACCGGCTCAGCCAAATTCCGCAATCTCATCAAGGAAGAGCGTTACGACGAGGCACTGGACGTGGCCCGTCAGCAGGTGGAAAGCGGTGCTCAGGTCATCGACGTGAACATGGACGAGGGCATGCTCGACTCCAAGGCCGCGATGGTGCGCTTTTTGAACCTGATTGCCTCCGAACCCGACATCTCACGCGTGCCCATCATGGTCGATTCCTCCAAGTGGGAGGTGATCGAAGCCGGGCTGCAGTGCATCCAGGGCAAGGGCATCGTCAACTCGATCTCGATGAAGGAAGGCGAGGAAATCTTCCTTGAGCAGGCCAGGGCGATCATGCGCTATGGCGCTGCCGTGGTCGTTATGGCCTTCGACAAGGATGGCCAGGCAGACACGGCTGATCGCAAGGTCGAAATCTGCGAACGCAGCTACGCATTGCTGACCGGCATCGGCTTTCCGCCGGAAGACATCATTTTCGACCCGAACATCTTTGCCGTGGCCACCGGCATCGAAGAACACAATAACTATGCCGTGGACTTCATCGAAGCCACGCGGCGTATCAAACAAAGCTGCCCGCATGCCCATGTATCGGGTGGCGTGTCGAACGTTTCGTTCTCCTTTCGCGGCAATAACCACGTCCGTGAAGCAATCCATTCAGTGTTCCTCTACCACGCCATCCAGGCCGGCATGGACATGGGCATCGTCAACGCCGGCCAGCTGGCCGTGTATGACGACCTCGACCCCGAACTGCGCGAACGCGTTGAAGATGTCATTCTCAATCGTCGTCCCGATGGCACCGAGCGTCTGCTCGAGATCGCCGACCGCTTCAAGGGCGAGGCCGGTGAGGTCCAGGTGCAGAATCTGGAATGGCGTGAATGGCCGGTGGAGAAGCGCATTGAGCACGCGCTGGTCAAGGGTATTACTGAGTACATCGAGGACGATACCGAGGAGGCACGCGTCAAGCTCACCTCCGCCGGTGAGAAAACCCTGACCGTGATCGAAGGCCCGCTGATGGACGGCATGAACGTGGTCGGCGACCTGTTTGGTGCCGGCAAGATGTTCCTGCCGCAGGTGGTCAAATCTGCCCGGGTGATGAAAAAGGCCGTGGCCTTCCTGCTGCCCTATATCGAGGACGAGAAGGAAATCGGTGACGACAGCCAGAACAACGGCAAGGTGCTGATGGCCACCGTGAAAGGCGACGTGCATGACATCGGCAAGAACATCGTCGGCGTGGTGCTTCAATGCAATAACTTCGAGGTGATCGACCTGGGCGTGATGGTCTCGGCCGAGAAGATTCTCACCACCGCGCGGGAAGAAAAGGTCGACATCATCGGCCTGTCCGGCCTGATCACGCCGTCCCTGGATGAGATGGTGTTCGTGGCCAGTGAAATGCAGCGCCAGGGCTTCGAGATACCGTTACTCATCGGCGGCGCCACGACCTCCCGGGCACATACCGCCGTGAAGGTCGACCCGGCCTATAAACATCCCGTTGTGTGGGTAAAGGATGCCTCGCGTTCGGTGCCGGTAGTCTCCTCGCTGGTCTCGGCTGAGAACCGGCCGGCCTTCATGGAAGGCGTCAAGAACGAATACGACGGCATACGCCAGCGCCACGCCGACAAGCGCGGTCGCGAAAAGGCCATCCCGCTCAAGGAAGCCCGCGCCAACAAGACCCCGAT
This sequence comes from Nevskiales bacterium, assembly GCA_041630955.1. GTDB lineage: Bacteria > Pseudomonadota > Gammaproteobacteria > Nevskiales > CAJXLF01 > JBFKKS01. The sequence goes on along the minus strand of JBFKKS010000214.1, from coordinate 241 downwards.
TGAATGGGAGGGCTACGCACCGCCCAAACCCAGGCAGCTCGGTGTGCAGGTATTCGAGGATTATCCGATTGCCGAAATTCGTGACTACATCGACTGGGGCCCGTTCTTTCACGCCTGGGAAATGAAGGGCCGCTACCCCGACATCCTCAACAACCCCAACACCGGCCCGGAAGCGAAGAAGCTGTTTGAAGAGGCCAACCGCATGCTCGATACGGTCATTGCCGAGGGCTGGCTCAAGGCC
>JBFKKS010000213.1:0-4410 GCA_041630955.1 Nevskiales bacterium | reverse complement strand
TCCTACCCTGGTCCCATATCCGCCGATGTCGATGTACCCGTCCTGATGTTCCTGACGGAGGCAGAGATGGAAGGACTGACTTCACCACAATCGCAAGCCACATCACAAGGCGGAAACGAGCTGCAAGACACGATAAGTGGGCTGCCGGGACTCGGGATCACGCGCATTCCTAATTCGGAGCCCCCGTCCCCGGATGCCAATAATCTGCGCGTCTGGGAAATAGCCGGTGCCTCACATTTTGATCAGCAAGGAATGTATTACAGCTTTGCCGCGTCATCCGAAGACTCCAGCGCACCGTTCGAGGAGCCCTTTCTGTTTGAAATACCGGTCCTGTGCGGGCAGCCCATGAATCAACTCGCAATGGAGCGTCCCACACGGGCAGCCCTGCATGCGCTGAATGCCTGGATGCTCACGGGTCACCCTCCGGCCACAGTGCCGCGTATTGAACGTAACGAGGATGGATCGGTTGTACGTGATGCCGACGGCCTGGCCCAGGGCGGCCTTCGCGTGCCTCCCATGCTGGTACCCGTTGGCGTGAACACCGGTCATGACTGCATCCTGTTTGGCAGCTATACCCCGTACAGCGATGACAAGATCAGAAACCTGTACCCGACACGGCAGGATTACGAGGAACAACTGCAGGCAGCCGTGTCGCTGAACCTGCGTAAAGGCTGGCTATTGCCACCCGAGGCAGTGCTATATCTGGAAGAAGCGCTGCAAGTCGAAGTCTGGTCTGACTAGCCGCTTCGTCGGCAGCGCGGGAACACTCGACAACAGCGCATCCGGTAAGCTTCGCGCCATAACATTATTCAAGCAGTAAGGATCAATCATGGATGTCAAAGCCGCCGTCGCTTTTGCCGCAGGCAAACCCCTGTCAATCGAAACCGTACAACTCGAAGGGCCGCGAACTGGCGAGGTGCTCGTCGAGATCAAGACCACGGGGCTTTGTCATACGGATAAGTTCACCCTCTCCGGCGAGGACCCTGAGGGCCTGTTCCCGGCTATCCTTGGCCATGAAGGCGCGGGCGTGGTGGTCGAAGTCGGTCCCGGTGTAACTTCACTGAAGAAAGGCGATCACGTCATTCCGCTGTACACGCCAGAATGTCGAGAGTGCGAATACTGCCTCAACCCCAAAACCAACCTCTGCCAGAGTATTCGCAGCACCCAGGGCCAGGGCCTGATGCCGGATGGCAGTAGTCGCTTCTCGATCGATGGTCGACCAATCCTGCATTACATGGGCTGCTCCACCTTCGCCAACTACACCGTGCTGCCAGAAATCGCACTGGCCAAGGTGCGTGAAGACGCCCCCTTCGACAAGATCTGCTACATCGGTTGCGGCGTGACAACCGGTATCGGTGCCGTGCTGTTTACCGCCAAGGTCGAGGCCGGCGCCAATGTCGTGGTATTCGGGCTCGGTGGCATCGGCCTGAACGTGATCCAGGGCGCCAAGCTGGTCGGGGCGAACAAGATAATCGGTGTGGATCTGAACCCTGAGCGTGAAGCCCTGGGCCGGCAGTTCGGCATGACTGAGTTCGTCAACCCGGCCGCAATCAAGGGTGACCTGGTGGAATACCTGGTCGAACTCACCGGCGGTGGTGCCGACTACAGCTTCGAATGCATCGGTAATGTCGATGTCATGCGCCAGGCCCTGGAATGCTGCCACAAGGGTTGGGGCGTCTCCACCATCGTCGGCGTGGCCGGTGCCGGTCAGGAAATCAGCACCCGCCCCTTCCAACTCGTTACCGGCCGACGCTGGATAGGTACGGCTTTTGGTGGCGCGCGTGGCCGCACCGACGTGCCAAAGATCGTCGACTGGTACATGGATGGCAAGATCAATATCGACGACCTCATTACCCACACACTCAAGCTCGATGAAATCAATGAGGGCTTTGACATGATGGCGCGGGGTGAGTCCATCCGCTCAGTCGTGGTGTACTGATGCCTGCGATCGAAACGCGCTCGACACACACCTGCTTCGGCGGTACCCAGGGCTTTTATACGCATCAGTCGACCAGCACGGGCACAGCGATGAACTTCGCCGTGTTTCAGCCGCCCCAGGCCAGTAGCAAGCCTGTTCCCACCTTGTACTACCTGGCGGGCCTGACCTGTACCGAAGAAACCTTCATGATCAAGGCTGGTGCCCAGCACCTGGCAGCGGAGCTCGGCCTGATGCTGGTCAGCTGCGACACCAGCCCACGCGGTCTCAACCTCCCCGGCGAGGACGAGCACTGGGATTTCGGCTCCGGCGCCGGCTTTTACCTTGATGCCACCCAACCTATCTGGTCGGATCACTACCGCATGGGCAGTTACATCAACGAGGAACTGCCGGCCTTGATTGAAGCCAACTTCCCGTCCCTGGCTAACAAGCGTGGCATCTTCGGCCACTCCATGGGAGGGCACGGCGCACTCGTGACCGCACTCAGAAACCCTGCAAGCTGGCAATCTGTGTCGGCTTTTTCCCCCATCAGTAACCCAATGGACTGTCCCTGGGGCCAGAAGGCCTTTGTGCACTATCTGGGCCACAACAAGGAGGCATGGAAGCAATGGGATGCCTCGGTATTGATGAATGCCAATGCCTACCCAGGGGAGATACTCGTCGATCAGGGGCTGGGCGACCAGTTTCTGGAACAGGAATTACACCCCGAAGCCCTGGAAGCGGCAGCCGGCCAATCCGGTCAGGCGCTCCAGCTGCGACGACACGCCAACTACGATCACGGCTACTACTTTATCCAGAGCTTTATGGCTGACCATTTGCGCCACCACGCCGCGCAGCTACTGTGATGGGTACACCTCATACTTTTGCGTGATTCGCCCGGAGCAAAAATGAATAATAATTGCCACTTGGTCAATAATAGATTATTTCCCGCCGCCTCGCGGCTACTGCGTATACCCCCATCCTTATGAGTGATAGAAAAATCAGCAGCGTATTCCCCCGTGTACGCGACACTATCGAGCGCGGCTTTGCCCGCTGGGGCGAAATCTGCCACGACCACCCGTGGAAAATCATCACCACTGTTGTAGCCGCTATCATCTTTTTCTCGCTCTGGTTCCCGACCATGCAGGTCGATACCTCCAACGAGAGTTATCTGCGCGAGGATGATCCCGCAAAGGCGACCTACCATGCCTTTCAGCGTGAATTCGGCAAGGACGAACGCATTGTCGTATTAATACAAAGCGATAAGGACATCATCAACGAAGACTTCCTGCGTCATCTCGAAGCGATGCATCGTAAGCTGGAAGCCATTCCACAGGTAGACAAGGTCGACAGCATCATCAATGCCCGCCTGACGCTGGGCAAGGGGGATGAACTGATCGTTAAAGACCTGTTTGAAGACTGGCCACAAAGCGAAGCGGACTATCAGTTACTGCGAAAACGCATCAGTGACAACCCGCTTTACCGCAATCACCTGGTCAACCCCGAACTGACCTCGACCATGCTGATGGTCACACCCGATACCTACACCGCCAGCCATTCTGGCGCGAATGCCACTACCGATCTTGAAGACTTCGATTTCAGCGCTGGCTTCGACGATGCCGATGCACTGATCAGTGGCTCGGAAAGCGCTGAGAAATCGGCCAAACCGGAGTTCATGAAGGATAAAGAACTCTACGCCATCATTGATGCCATTCAGTCCATAGGAAAGGAATTCACCCGCGAGGGTTTCAAACCGGGTATCGCCGGCTCGCCCGTCATGATGCACCAGCTGACCTTCATCATGGGTCGCGACATGTTTGTCTTCTCGGGCATGGGCATCATCCTCATCTCGGCTCTGCTATTCCTGATCTTCCGCCGCTGGGTCATGGTCATCCTGCCGGTGGCCGTATCGGCCCTGTCGGTCTACCTGACCTTTGCCCTGATGTGTTTCTTTGGCATCGTAATGACCACCTCGGTACAGATCCTGCCGTCTCTGTTGCTGGCTATTGGTGTGGGTAACTCGGTACATATCTTCACCGTGTACTTTCAGGCCTCGGACAGCGGCAAGAGCAAACGAGACGCACTCAGCTACGCGCTGGGCCATTCCGGCCTTGCCGTGCTGATGACGGGTCTCACCACCGCAGGCGGCCTGATATCGTTTATCTCTGCCAACATGAAGCCGGTTGCAGACATGGGTGTGACCTCACCCATGGGCATCATCTGCGCCCTGGTCTTCTCACTGGTGCTACTGCCTGCACTGATCGCCGTCACGCCCTTCAAGAACCGGGGCATCCAGGATGATTCCTCCAGCCTGTTCCAGAAATTTCTCATGTGGTGCGCAGGCGCATCCACCCACCACCCGGGCAAGGTGATTGGCATCTGGTTTGCACTGATCTTTGTCTGCCTGTTCCAGGTAGCCCAGATCAAAACCAGCCACTTCCCCCTCAACTGGTTTCCAGTGGACAACGAGGTACGCACCACTACGGAAGCCATCG
>JBFKKS010000212.1:0-4412 GCA_041630955.1 Nevskiales bacterium | reverse complement strand
GCGTCGAAATCAAGGACATCAGCCCGCCGCAGGACCTCGTCGATTCCATGGCCCGCCAGATGAAGGCCGAACGCGAAAAACGGGCTGTTATCCTGGAAGCGGAAGGCCGCCAGATGTCCGAAATCAAGATTGCCGAGGGCGAAAAACGTGCCGCCATTCTGCAGGCCGAGGGCCGCCTCGAAGCCGCACGCAAGGATGCCGAGGCCAGGGAAAGGCTGGCCGAGGCCGAAGCCAAGGCCACTCGAGATGTGTCCGATGCGGTCAAAGATGGGAACGTGCAGGCGCTAAACTACTTCGTTGCGACCAAGTACACTGAAGCCCTGCAAACCATCGGCGCCTCGGATAACCAGAAAGTACTGTTCCTTCCGATGGAAGCCACCAGCCTGATTGGATCGATTGCAGGCATCAAGGAACTGGTTACGCAGGCCAAGGGTGAGCAAGCTTGATCGGCGGCAAGGAATAAAACATGGAAAGCGTGATTCAAAATGCCCACTGGTTCTGGATTGCAGCCGGCGTCGTGCTGATTGCTGCCGAGGCGGTGGCGCCGGGTGCAGTACTGCTTTGGTTTGGTGTGGCAGCCATTCTCACCGGTCTCGTTGAACTGCTGTTCGCTCCGTCAATCGAATACCAGTTGCTTTTCTTCAGCATCGTCGCCGTGGTCCTGACGGTCAGCTTTAAAGTCTGGCAGCGTAAGAACCCGGCGGCCACACCAGCTGCCGAATCCGGTGCGCCCCTGAACCGGCCTGGCTCCGAGTTGATCGGCAGCAACCTGGTGCTCAGCGAGGCCATCGAGAATGGCAGTGGGCGAGCAAAGGTAGCGGACACTTCCTGGCGCTGCCAGGGCCCGGATTTACCGGTCGGCGCAGAAGTCAGGGTCGTAAATGTACAGTCCGGCACGTTGATTGTTGAACCCGCCACAGCTGGCGACCCATAGCTAGCCGGCTGGCTGGCGAGCACATCAATGCGAGCAATCATTGTTGGTGCCGGTATCGGCGGACTCAGCGCTGCATTGTGTCTTAGACGCATTGGGTGGCAGGTCTGCGTATTGGAGCAAACAGATCAACTGGGCGAAATCGGTGCCGGCATCCAGATAAGTCCAAATGCCTCGCGACTGCTCGGGACACTCGGGGTACTGGACCGGGTCGGACCGGCGGCGTTTGAACCCGAGCGCATAGAAATGCGTCTTGGCCGGAGTGGCCGAGAGGTCTTTTCAATCCCATTGCGTGAGGCCGCGATGGCGAGATGGGGCGCTCCCTACCTCCACCTGCATCGTGCAGACCTGCTCGCAGCACTGATTGGTGTTCTACGCGAGGATTCTCCGGACGCGGTATTAACGGGCAAGACTGTCATTGGATACACCCAGGAAAAACAAAAAATTCAGGCTGATCTCGCAGACGGCAGCAGTGTCGAAGCTGACATCCTTATCGGGGCAGATGGAATTCATTCAACCATTCGTGACCAGATGTTGGGAAAACAGCCTCCTCGCTTTACCGGCAATGTTGCCTGGCGTGCCACGGTACCCATATCCAGCCTGGGCGAACTCGCACCACCCCCTACAGCCTGTGTATGGGTGGGACCGGGTCGGCACGCAGTCACTTATCGCCTGCGCGGTGGTGCATTAATCAACTTCGTGGGCGTCGTCGAGCAACAGGGCTGGGAAACCGAATCCTGGACTGAGCAGGGACGGTGTGAGGATGTCCTGGCTGATTTTTCCGGCTGGCACCCGATTATCACCAATCTGATCAGGCAGGCTGACAGTCACTACCGCTGGGCGCTATTCGATCGGGCACCCTTGAAACAATGGACAGACGGTCGTGCCGCACTCATCGGCGATGCATGTCATCCAATGCTGCCATTTCTGGCCCAGGGCGCGGCCATGGCCATTGAAGATGCCTGGGTATTGGCTGAATCCTTAAAGGCCTCGACGCAACCCTCGCAGGCTTTGCAGGCCTATGCTGCTGCCCGTCTTGATCGCACTCGCAAAGTACAGGCCGGTTCGCTTGCCAATATGCGAACCTTCCACCACAAACATGATCTGGCCTACCTGCCCTTGTGGCTGATTGGCAAGCTCATGCCTGGCTTTATCCATTCTCGTCAGGACTGGATATATGGACTGGACCTGAACCAATCAGCCAATCCCCAGCATGGCTAATAGGCAATTGCTGACAAATAAATAAGCCTGCTCGCATACCGCCGGGCCGCCCCATCTCGCATGCTTTCCACACGGCATTTCTGATGCCATCCATTCTTCACATCGCATGAGAGACCAACATGTCAGCGCAAGCACAATTTGCCTACGATCCCCTTATTGATGCCATGCAACGCATCCGTAACCAGATGAACGATGCTTATGAACTGGGCATTCCGGATGCCTGCAGCGCCACTCTGGCAACGGTGGGTTACGAGGCACGCCCGTCAATACGCACTATAAATATAGCTGCCATCCTGGATCTGGGCCTGGCCTTTTTTACCCACTGCGACAGCGGTAAACACAAGCAAATGCTGACCAACCCGAACATTGCCCTGTGCCTTTTCTGGCCACAGATGCAACAACAAGTAACCATCGAAGGATATGTTGAAGCACTGCATAACGAAGAGGCGGATGCCATATGGTTCAATCGTAGCCCCGAGAGCCGCCTGCTGGACTGTGCGCAGCGACAGAACTCACTGCCCCGAAGCGAGGCCCTGGATGAATTCACAGGTGAACAAGAGTTGCCTCGCCCGGCTGAATGGACTGGACAACTTCTGCACCCCCGCAGGGTGGAATTCTATACGGTAGGCGAACGTAACAAATACCAACGCGACCTGTTTATGGAAGGGCCCGACCGCCGCTGGCACGTCATAACCAGCCAAATCTGAGCACAGAAACAAGCTGCACCTCATACCGGGTTAAAATAGCGAACCGGGAATTACCCGTTCGCTGTTTAACTTAAATGCCTGCTGAGACTACTTCTACAACCACGCCTATCGTCGTAGCCGCGTTATATCATTTTGCACGCTTGCCCGATTTTCGAGCATTACAGAAACCTTTGCTTGAGTGTTGCCAGAAGAATGGCATCTTCGGCACCCTGCTACTGGCCGAAGAAGGGATCAATGGCACGATCGCTGGCAGCCGCGAGGGGATCGACAGGGTCCTGGCGCATCTGCGCTCCGATTCGCGACTCGCTGCTCTGGTCCACAAGGAATCCTTTACCGACGAACCGCCTTTCTACCGCATGAAGGTGCGGCTGAAAAAAGAGATCGTCACCATGGGCGTACCAGGCACCGATCCTGCCCACATAACGGGCACCTACCTCGACGCGCAGCAGTGGAACCAACTGATCAGCGATCCGAATGTGCTGGTCATTGACACTCGTAATGACTACGAAGTAGCTATCGGTACTTTCAAGAACGCGATCTCTCCTAATACAAAAACCTTTCGCGAGTTCCCGGAATACGTCAGCAAAGAACTGGTCGATAAGAAAGACAAGAAAATAGCCATGTTCTGCACCGGTGGTATTCGCTGTGAAAAATCCACCTCTTACTTGAAATCACTGGGCTTCGAGGACGTATTTCACCTGCAGGGCGGCATCCTCAAGTACCTGGAAACGGTCGCCCCCGAAGAGAACCTCTGGGAAGGTGAATGCTTCGTTTTTGATGGCCGTGTCTCGGTGGACAAAAACCTCAGCCCCGGCGAATACGACCAATGCCATGCCTGCCGCCGACCCATTTCCGAAGCTGACAAGGCATCTGAGCATTACGTGCCCGGCGTCTCATGTGGCTACTGCATCGACGAATACGATGATGAACAGCGTGCCCGCTTCGCGGAACGTCAGAAGCAGATAGAACTCGCCAGGCAACGTGGCGAGCAGCACATCGGTAAACGGATGCCAGACAAAGACGGACACGCCCATCACGATGAATAGCAGCCAGTCGCTGCCCGTCCTCTACAGCTTCAGACGCTGTCCCTATGCCATGCGAGCCCGCCTGGCCCTTGCTTATGCCGGGATCACGGTCGAGTTACGCGAGATACTGTTAAAGGATAAGCCCGCCGAAATGCTGGCCCTTTCTCCCAAGGGAACAGTGCCGGTATTACGGCTGAGCGATGGACGTATCATTGACGAAAGTATCGATGTGATGTTTTGGGCCCTCGAGCAGCATGATCCGGACGCCTGGCTGGATGCTGATCCGCAACTGACCGGCCAACTTATCGAGCAGAATGACGGGCCTTTCAAACTGGCACTGGATCAATACAAATATTTCACCCGTTTTCCTGAACAGCCACGTGAACATTACCGCGAACAGGGGGAAAGCTTTCTGCAAACCCTGGAAACCTGCCTGGCACAGCAAAATGGCAAGTGGTTGACGCGTAGCAGCTGCGCATTGGCGGACATCGCCATATTCCCCTTCATACGCCAGTTTGCCGGGGCTGG